>CAIOXL010000001.1 GCA_903862245.1 uncultured Geobacteraceae bacterium
AGTGCAGCACGCAGTAGAACGGCTAAATCACAGACCACGTAAAATTTTAGGATTCAGGTCACCACATGAGGTGTTATTCGGGGTGGAGATGTGTTACACCAAACCACCACTGGCTGTTGCACTTCGAACTTGAATCCGCCTCTCCCCTATGTCTGGCGCACCGGGAAAAAATATTTTTCTCTCGGCGCCGCCGCTTCTCTCAGATCAACATTCAGCGCGACACAACTCAGCACCATGCAAATCATCAGTATCCGTGGAGATGTTCGTGACTGGTTTGCTGCCCACCGCATTTTTACTGGAGCATCATTCTCGTTCACCGGTTGGCGGCCATTCCTGGCCCGCAAGCTGTCTGCTTTTGACCGCCCCTTTACCTCCGGCACTCTCAAGGTCCGCAACCGCTATCGCACCTGGGCAGAAGCAGCCGGCATCCCGTTCAGCACCGTCGAGCAGTATTACCCAGTACCCTCTGGCAAAAAGGACGACGCGCCAGTCGTGATCCACACAGGTGCCCAGTGGCGCTCGAAGCAGTATCCCCATGTTGTGGAACTGGCTGAACTGCTGAAGAGAGCAGGACGTTGTGTGGAAATAGTGGCCGGGCCGAATGACCCGCTGCCGCCGGGTATCTCTGCCAACGAGGTCCGGAGACCAGCATGGCCGGAACTGATTAAACTTTTCAGGAGCGCCGGTTATGTCATCTCCAACGATTCCGGTCCAATGCACCTGGCCGCTTTTCTCGGCTGCCGGACTATCGCACTGTCACGCTGTTCAAATATAACAGAATGGCTGCCGCCGGGTGTAACTGCCCTGTCATCGCCATCCGCCCCCGGTGGTTACCGGCCGGTACCGGCCTACTGGTCGGATCAGATTCTACAGGGCTGGCCGGCAGCAGATGAGGTAAAAGCAGTTATGATGACAAAATAAATCCATCGCGTATACCGATACGATCATTTGAAATAGCCCACGATTGAATTGTATACTTCACCAATAAAATAACGAACTTTCCTTGGAAGCTTTTCGTTTGTCTGCACAGCATTAATGTCCTGAATTGTACTCGGTGCCGCCCAGGACGAAATCACTTCAGGTACTACCGCACCAGTTCGTATCACGTAATCGCGGTTATCAGACATAAGCCATTTGCTCCAGTAATCCACCGGCCATAATATTTTACCGGTTTTCAAAAGGAGATGACGGGCGGCCGACTTATTAATCAGGTACCCATACGCACAATAGAGCGTGTTTTCAAGAGGAACGCCGATTCTGTGCCCGTTCTCCAGTAATTTTGATGTTGATCGCCTGAGCTTTGTTCTGCGGTGGTATGAACCAAGAAAGAGGATATCAAACTCGTCCCTGTAATTTTCAATAATTCTGATCACGTCACTGATATCAGGAATAGTGGAATCACTTTCCAGAATGAGAGCAGAGGTGTGTTTACTGTTCAAAAATAATTTCCACGCCTTTCTATGAGATAGAAGGCATCCTAGCTCTCCCTGACTAAGCCGACGGTTGCACTTTGACATGCCGGAGTCGAGCATTTCATTTTGCCATGGCACTTTTCTGAGCGTTGGATATACTGCATCAACAATACGGTGCTGTTCAAAGTTGCTGATAATATCGGTAAATACTGACAAACGCTCAGTTTCGTGTTGAGCGATAATACCATAGACACATAAGCTGTGCATTATTCCGTACCTCCTCAGCCATTACATTTATTGGGAACTCTATTATGGGATACATACCTGCTGACAGCACAGAAAAACCGTCAACACCAAGCCGCCATTCTCTTCATTTACCGCCCAAGTACCTACCATCAACCGGCTTATTATGAACGCATGGTGGACCAGATATCTGCCGGAGATAATCCGGGAATGGTTTGAAGGGAGACACCAACTCCAAAAAACCATCGGCAACACCGGCTGGCTTATGTTCGATAAAGTCGTGCGTATGCTGATCGGGCTTACAATCGGCGCCTGGATCGCTCGCTACCTTGGCCCTGCCCAGTTTGGTGAACTTGCATATGTTATTTCTTTTATAGCCTTTTTTCAGGTCATCCCCGATCTTCAAGCCGATGGCGTTATCATACGCGACATCGCACAAGGACGAGGTGAGACTCCCGTCATCCTGGGTACCGCCCTTTATCTCCGCTTATTTTTCGGAGTAGTTGCATGGTTATGCGCTTCAGGACTGATGTTCATTATGCACCCGCATGACTCTCAACTCTTGCTGCTCACCGTTATTGTTGGCGGGACCATGGTATTTCAATCGGCAGAAGTTGTTGACCATTGGTTCCAAAGCCAGAGTCAAAGCAGAAGAACCGTGCTTGCCAAACTTGTAGTGTATCTTTTTTCCAATAGTGTCAAAGTCTTTCTTCTGCTCGACAAAGCCCCCCTGATCGCCTTTGCCTGGGTAATGTGCCTCGAATGTGCCACCTTTGCACTTAGTCTGTCAGTCGCCTACCACCGTTTCCCGACAGACCGCCAGTGGACAGCGACCTTCAGCCAGGCAAAAACACTTCTGCACCAGTGCTGGCCTTTCATTGCCAGTAGCCTGATGATTACCACCTACATGAGAATTGATCAAATCATGCTCAAGGAAATGCTGGGTGAAAAAGCGCTCGGCATCTTCGCGGCGGCCCAGCCACTGTCGCACGCATGGAATGTCATACCCGCAACTCTTGTGACCAGCCTGGCTCCGTTTGTTGCCAGAAAAATGAGCCTTGATGAAAAATCCTATACGGAAACCCTGGTGATAATTTTTAGATTATTTGCTATTGTTTCACTGCTTGGAGCAGCACTTACCGCCCTGGTATCACCGTATCTAATTGAGTTCTTGTATGGGCCACAATATCAATTGACTGCCGATGTCCTGAAAATACATGTTTTTGTAAACATATTTATTTTTCAGGGGACGGCCCAGACGCTCTGGGTAATAAATAATAATGTTCGCGGAGTAAACGTCTTCGGGACATTTATGGCCGCCGCAATCGGCGTGATATCAAACCTGTTCTTTATCAAAGCATTCGGAGTCATGGGAGCTGTTTATGCCATACTGCTTGCTCAATGCACGTCTGTTGTCATCATGCCCTGTTTATTGAGGAAAGATCTGCGTATGCTTTATATCAGGGCCTTTGTACCTTTTAGCAGTAATCGCATGTAATCGGTTCACTCTGGCAAACCCATGTGCTGAAACATATAACTATCAGAAAAGAGTCGGCAATTGGCATCATTTATCAATAACGGGATTAAACGAGCATTACTCCGCCTGGATCGTCTTCATTGGACGTTAGACAAGTGGGGCATCGTTACCTATCAGGACAGAATAAATTTCCGGATGCCGGAATATAAGCACGGAGTTTTGTTTGAACAGGAAGGGCATGATCTGATACATGAGCAACTTACCCAGAACAGTCCTCTGATGATATCTCGGCTCGGCTCTGTTGAATTGTCGTGCATCCAGTTTTACCTTGAAAACAGGATACACAGGAAAAAACCATACACCCAGCGTATTCGCAGTTCCATGTCAAACCCTGCCGGTTTTTTCCCTACTGATGACAACTCACTTGATTTATTTGCACAACTCTATCTACAGCACTTTAAACACATTGATGTTTTGGGCGTCTGGTTTAATACATACGAACATGTCATCTGCAATAACCATTGTACGAACGCTGAACTTGTGGAGCTCTGCTGCCTCGAGCCTTTCCGGTACACTAATCCGTGGAGCTACCGGTTAAAGGGAAAAAAGGTGCTGGTCGTTCACCCTTTTGCCGATTCGATACGAAAACAGTATGAGGAAAAACGGCAGGTTCTTTTTCCGTCTGCCGACGTATTGCCGGAATTTGAGCTTAAAACGGTCAAAGCCGTACAATCTATTGCCGGCTCGAAAGTTACTTTTGCCACCTGGTTTGATGCCTACCGCCACATGTGCGACGAGATTGCAAAGGTTGATTTCGACATCTGCCTCATAGGGGCGGGTGCTTACGGGCTTCCGCTTGCTTCATTTGCAAAGCAGTTGGGGAAACAGGCTATTCATCTGGGCGGGGTCACCCAGATACTTTTCGGCATTAAAGGGAAAAGATGGGAGCGAGAATACTCTGATACGACGGCAAAACTTTTCAATGAACACTGGATTCGGCCACAAGCGTCAGAAACTCCCGCAAATATGGACAGAATCGAGAGAGGATGCTACTGGTAGTCTATGACTCCGTACTGTCATCTATGGCTGTCAGCCTGCCAAGAAAGGTTTCAATAATTGGTCGCTCTCCTGCACAACATACTTAACTATCTGACCCGCAAAAAGGTGCGGGTTGAGTTTAACAACCTTGAAAGCACCCGCCCGGTCAGCTCCCTTCTGGGCTGTGATCGCGGCACCCCTATTGACCGTTACTATATCGAAAATTTTCTCCAGAAGAATGCCTCCCTTATCAAAGGCAGCGTACTTGAGATTGCCGACAGCTCCTACAGCCGACGTTTTGGTGGCGACCGGGTCACCAGCTTTGAGGTACTTCACGCCACCTCCGATAACCGTAAAACCACCATTATAGGCGACCTCACCAACCTTGAAACACTCCCGGAAAATGCAGTAGACTGCTTCATCTGTACCCAGACCTTTCAGTTCATCTTCGATGTGCAGAAAGCGATTACCGGCGCCCATCACGTGCTAAAACCGGGTGGGGTGCTGCTGGCAACAGTTTCCGGCATCAGCCAGATCAGCCGCTACGATATGGACAGATGGGGTGATTACTGGCGCTTTACAACCGCTTCCGTTAAACGTCTTTTTGAACCGGTATTCACTGGTGGCATCGAGATTGAATCATTTGGAAATGTCCTGGCCGCGACTGCATTCCTGCAAGGGCTCTCAGTTGAAGATCTTCCCGACCGGTCCCTTCTCGACACCATAGATTACGATTACCAGTCGCTCATAACGATCGTTGCATGGAAGCAGCAATAATGTTCAGAGACGTCCTGGGCTCAGCTCGTAATACGGTGATCTCACCTTTCAAATACCTGATTAACCTGGCTGATACCCCGGTAATCACCCTCATTTACCACCGTGTCACAACACTTCCCTCCGACCCGGAAATGTTAGCTGTTTCACCGGAGAACTTCCGGGCACAAATGCGATACTTGAAAGATACTGTGCAGCTTGTCCGGCTTGAAAGCAACTGGAGGGATGTTTCGGGGCCGGCCGTAGCGGTTACGTTCGATGATGGTTATGCCGACAATGTACTTGAGGCGCTGCCGATTCTTGAAGAAGTGGGGATACCGGCGACGTTTTTTATCAGTACGGGAACAATCGGCAGCAGATCCGAGTTCTGGTGGCATGAATTGGAACACCTAATTTTGGAGACGCACTGCCTCCCCGCCAGCTTTACTTTGGAAGATGAATATTTCGGGAGAAGCTGGCCGACGGGCGACCTGAAGGCGCGACAGGAATTTTACCTGGCGCTTGTGGACCTTATGACCAATAGTGATGTCATGCAGCGTAGCAAGTGGCTTGTGCAGCTTCGCCGCTGGGCACAGTCCGGAGTCGTAGATCCGGAGAAGAATCGCATTATGACAGCAGATGAGTTACTGAGACTTGCGGAGAGCCCATGGGTCACTATTGGCGCCCATACGGTCACTCATACCCGGCTGTCTTCTCTCCCTCCTGATGCACAACGTGAAGAGATAATCGAATCAAAAACATATTTGGAACGGTTGCTTGGCCGGGAAATTACCATGTTTTCCTATCCATTCGGCAAGCGGAGTCATTATTCGGCAGAAACCGTATCGTTATGCCGTGAGGCTGGATTTACCAAGGCAGCAGCTAATTTTCCGGGTCAGAGCCACCGCTGGACCGACCCGTACCAAATTCCCCGCCACCTTGTCCGGAACTGGCCGATAGCGGTCTTCACCAAAAAGCTCCGGGAATTCTGGACACGATGAAAGTCCTCCACCTGAATGCTGCCGATATCGAGGGGGGTGCCGCAAGAGCCTCGACCCGTCTACTGCAAGGTCTCACTGACCTGGGCGTTGACGCCAGACTCCATGTACAGCGGAAATTCTCCGCATTATCTCACGTCGATGGGCCCCGGTCACTGCCTGAAAAAGCAATGAGCGTTGTCCGACCGACTATTGAACAGTACCTGTTCGGCATCACACCAGGAAACGTACACGGACCGTTCTCTACCGCCTTTCTGCCAGACGGCCTTTCCGCACTGGTATCCGGTATGTCCCCCGATATCGTGCATCTCCACTGGGTAGCCCGCATGATGCGCCTTGAGTCGCTGGGGCACTTCAACGTTCCGATCGTATGGACCATGCATGATTCCTGGGCCTTCACCGGCGGATGTTATCTCCCCGGCAACTGTATCCGCTACCGGGAGGAATGCGGGGAATGCCCCGTACTTGGTTCATCCCGTCAGGATGATCTGTCAAACCGAATCTGGCAGAGGAAACTGAAAGCATGGGACAGAGTAAATCTTACGGTTGTCGCGCCGAGTCGCTGGATGGCTTCGTGTGCCCGGGCAAGTTCACTGTTTCGTAATGTGCGCATTGAAATCATTCCCAATGGACTTGATACAAATCGCTTCAGGCCGTTAGACCGAAACACGGCACGTACCATGTTGTCGCTCCCCGTGAATAAAAAAATCATTCTGTTTGGCGCTAAGGGTGCGACAAGCGACCGGAACAAGGGGTTTCATCTGCTTGCAGAGGCGCTGCACATGGTGACTTCCCGTATAGCGCATCCTGATTCAGTAGAACTGTTAATTTTCGGCTCAACTGAACCGTCCACACCTCCGGATCTGGGTTTCAAGACGCACTATCTTGGGTGGCAGAACGACGACACCCTTGCCACCCTCTACGCCGCAGCCGACGTATTTGTCCTTCCGTCACTCCAGGAAAGCCTCGGGTACACAGTTATGGAGGCAATGGCCTGCGGCACTCCCTGTGTCGCCTTCAACCAGGGGGGAGTGCCAGACTTGATAGACCATCTGCATAACGGCTATTTGGCCCGACCGTATGAGCCATCAGACCTGGCACAAGGGGTTGTCTGGGTTCTTGAAGACAATGACCGGAGAAAGGAACTCTCGAGTGCTGCACGGGATAAAATAACCGCTACTTGTGCACTTGAGAATGTTACTGAAAAGCACCTGATGCTTTATCACAGTATTTCGAACACCTGATAATTATCATCGGCCATTAAGGGACTTCCAGTAAATGAACTGCATAGAAAACAATCAGTATAACATTGGGGATATCTGCACCAGATTGCAGTGTGAACGCGGACTCGGAGACAAAATGGCCTTCCGTTGGATATCGGCCAAGCAGGAAAAAATCGAC
>CAIOXL010000002.1 GCA_903862245.1 uncultured Geobacteraceae bacterium
CGACCCGCCTTTACGGCGGAAAGGTGGCGCTGTAACTCTAAAGTCCAGTTAATATTTTCAAGCATCCGATTTTTTTTGCGATTCCGCTAGTTCTATGTGGTTTCCTTTACTTTCTTTCAAAGTCATCTTTGGCGACAGGCGATCTTTTCGGCACGGAAAAGAATATGCAACGCTACCGAAAGATGGCGGCACCTGCGTCTGTTTCCGCGCCGGTTCAACCTCAACCCATGTCTTCTCAGCTGCCGGGAGTGATGACTTCACCAACGTCACCCCCGTCTCGGATGCCTATGCCTATGCAGACTTTTCCGGCACCTCCTCCTGTTCTCCCGGCTCCGCATTCAACCGATTTGATACCAGAATATCACAAGCCAGTAACAGTTATCGGAACTGCTACTCTTGATGGCAATACCGTCGCACTTCTGTCGGACGGACGCACAATACCGCAAACGTCGAAGCGTTTGTTAGTCTCAACTACCTACAAGGAGAAATGAACATGAAAAAAGTAATTTTAACCGTTTTATCCGTTTTAGTTTGCACCTCCGCATTCGCGGCGACTCCGGCAAAAGTACACGGCCGATACGCTTCGATTCAAGCACGCGGACATCTTGAAAAAGTTCATGTACGTGGCACGCTCAAAAAAATACCGTCGCCGCATTTCCCGCCAGTCCATACTTCAAAATAGTTGGAGTGGTTTCACATAGAGGCAGGCGCGGACGTAGGTTCGCGCGAGCCTCTTAGTGGCATTTTTTATTTTATTTTAAGCGAAGTTGTCTTCACTAGGCAACTCCTCTGTATATCTCTAGTAGAAAGCAAATCAATCGCACTACTGGAGGCAACTTTATGAAAAAGCAAGGTAATCGCGTCGTAGAAGAATACAACGTCCCGTCACTTTTTTTACAGCGCATGGCCATTGTTCAAATCGACTCACGATACACAATCGCATATAGCGGGCCGATTGGTTGTCGTTGGATTTGTGGTAATGGCACGGCTTACCATCCAGTAGATGCAGCCGAGTTCGCATCTTTTTCATCAATGCATACTTTTAGAACCATCAAAGCAGCACGATCCGAGGTAGCACATTTGTTAGCAGTTGCATAAGAAGGTAGCAGTTAAATTTTTCGCAGAGGTGCCCTACACATGTCTAGTCAATCTGCAAAAGCTGCTAAAGCAACGCTTAAAAAAGGTGCCCTTGGTATCAGTACCAAATTAGGAAACCTTAAGGATTCACAATTCGATCAAAAAGTTGCACAATTCCAACTTCAATCTGTTGCCCGGAAACTGCTTCCTAATACACGTCTTCGACATTGTTTGCGCCAAGTGTTCGACCGGTATTCTTCTCAAGATACCGACCTTATACGCGGCTACGTAGAGAGGACTCAAGTCACCAAGAGCTGGGATACCACCGGTGTTGCTGATATCTATACGCAACCCGGCGTGTTCCACATGAATACTCATTTGTTCAAAGAGAAATTTGAATCCGTTACGCATCGTATCCCTACTGGTCCGGTTCCTAAGGCGTTGCAGATTAAAAAAGATCACTTTGGCAAGGTTCGTTTTTATCAGAATATCAAGACTCAAAAAGTATTTTTCAACGGCCTTGCCGTTTGCGGTTCGGTTTGGACTTGTCCGGTATGTGCTGCAAAGATTACTGAGCGCCGCCGTGTGGATATGACAAGTCTTCTTCAGGCTGCGACGGATGCTGGTATGAAAGTAAGTCTTCTTACTCTGACAGCACCGCATCAGCACTTCGATAAGCTGGAAGATCTTCTTGAAAAGTTTGGCAAGGCTCGTGAGCTTCTCAGGGGCCGCAAGATTTGGAAACGGTTTGTAAAGATATACGATATCGTTGGTTCGGTTCGCTGTCTGGAAGTAACTCACGGTGCTAACGGCTGGCATGTGCATACTCATGAGCTTCTTTTTCAGCGATCAACTCTGCCGGTTCCTACTGGTCTTACTCAGCTTCTCGACCCGGATACTTCGGATTCACGTCGTAAAACGAAACGGCCTCCGACGCTCGCTCATGCTTGGCAAGACGCTTGCCTATCGGTTGATCTAAAAGCACCTTCTCTTACTGCCGGCGTGGATCTCTCCGACGGCACATACGCTGCCGCATACGTCTCTAAATGGGGTCTTGCCCACGAAGTGACAAAGTCACACGTGAAGCAAGGCAGGCAGGGTGGTAAGACTCCTTTCGATCTTCTCCGTTCGGTGTTTGAAGGCGGGTCTTCTGCGGCGTCGGATGGTGCACGGTTTCAAGAGTTTGCAACGGCTTTCCGTGGTAAGCAGCAAATCCATACATCTCAAGGCCTCCGTGCCTTGCTGAAGGTTTCTGTTGAAGAAAAGACGGATGAAGAGTTGGCTGAAGAAAGTGAACTTTCGCCGGATGATTTTTTCCTCGGCAGTCTTTCTGCTGAAAATTGGCACGATGTTGTACGGTACGGCGATATTTATCCCGGCTCGGCAGTACCTCAAGAACTCCGTAGAATCGGCGAGCATTTCGGGTGGCCGGGTATTCTTACTGCTGTGAGTTGGATACACGCTGAAGTACAGAGGCTATCCCCAAAGGCCTCGAAACAATCTGTATGAATATTCCATTAAAGTAATCTACCGGAATGACCCTCGTGATTCCGGTAGATTACTCCGCTGTGCGACATCCTTCCGGTTTGGATTCACCATTGTTATTTTCACACAAACAATGGGTAAGGGCGCCAGAATTTCCAATCTTCAAGGCTGCTCTCTCATCTACCTTGGCTATGAAACTACAGGGCTGCAAAACACAACACGGTAACGCCTCCGCATACATTGGTTACCTTATGCGAACTGGCGAAAGTGGCTTACTTTGCACTTCGTCTATTATGCAAAACGCTGATTTTCAGCGTGATTTGCATATGTTGCAAGAGCAACAAAGGTCCGATTTCAAGCGCCAATTCCCAAGCGCAAAGGTTCAATGGTGGCAGAATCGTGAACTTTCCGATTCGGATTCTTCGCAGGTTCACGCGACGAAAGCGCGTATCTTAGCGCGTTCGGTATTGGTTCAAGATGCTGGTGTAGTACGTAGATGCAGACGGACAGAAGACCATACAAGAGTTCAAGAGACTGTTCATGCAATCTCGGTAACTCAACGATTTCACCAAACGGCTGGACTCTCTTCGGGTAAGGATTTTATTGAACCTTTTCCTAAGAGCGTCCTAACCGACCCGGATGGGGCGGAAAAGATTAAAAAGGCGGTATTGGCAGTTCGTGACTGTTTTCCGCCAAATCTGCCGCTGGTCTTAACGGTTCACTTTGATAAGCAGGGCAACAATCCACATATACAGGGTTGGGTATCGTCAAAATCGTGGAATCTTGAAAAAGGCTGCTGGGATAAGCCTCATGAGCTGGTTGATACGCCGGCAGGTCTTGCAAAGCTTTGGGTGTCAGTTGAACAGGCTGTTCATTCGGCTACCGGTTCTAGCTTTAACCGCGTGAAAGAAGATGATCCTCTTAGGCCGGTTCGCACGGTCTTTCATCCGAAGACATCTTTTTTCGTTCAGCAATATAGTCGGACTGAGCTGCTCAAAGGCGATTTTCTCGCCCACGAGCAGCATTCAGTAGCGAAAGAAGCAGCAAGGCAGCTTGTAGAGCAGCTTCGGTATGATGATCATAAGGCGTTGTCAGCAGTAAGCACGGTCGGTTTCAATAACATGCTCTCAACGGCTGAAGAGATAAAAAGCATTTTCAAAACTCAAGTAAATATAGCTCCAAAAGATACCAACTCTTCACCGGGTACATCGAGTATCGAAGATATAGAGGCAGCTATGAGAAATTGCAGTGCTGCCAATCAGAAAAAGACTGTTCATAAGGAGTCACGTTATGCTAACCGCGTATCTGTTTGATCCGACCTCTATAGAATCCGTAGAGGATCAAGTTGATTACAATGACAAACTGTCGAAGCCTCATAAGCCGCGCGACATGAGAGTTTTTCTTGAAGATGAAGAAATTGAGGCCTTTCAGACGGCGTATGACGGGCTACCGCACAACGAGAAACCCATAGCTATATGGCGTTCTTGCTGTGAAGTCATTATAAGGGCGTTGATCTTTGATGAGGACTTTTACCCGGAAACTGCCGCCGAGTTCATTACATCAGGGATTGGTTCAGAGCATGACATGCTACCGAAAGTCCGCGAAGTTATTTCTCGCAGTACCCAAGCACCTATACAGGTTATGCTTTCGATGGCGTCAGACTTATACTATGTCTTGACGAAAAAGATATTTGTTACCTCAATGACTTTGCACCAGATGGATTTTCGCTCGATATTCCCGCAGCGGGTATGCGTTCACAATCAAAATCTTGTTCTGAAGCGGTTGAAAGATCCGCATTACACTCCGTCAGCTGAAGAACGGGCGAAGTATTTTGCAGAAAACCGCGAACAAAGCTTTTCAATTATCAATTCATTAAGCATTTGGGAGATATCGCAGATTGTGCCGATTGTCGAGATGCAGGTACTTCAGAACGCTGGCCGGTATAACATCTTGAAGAACTTTTATTCGGATACTTCTACGCCGGCACCATCGAAGGTGGCTGAGATAAAATATGATTTAAAAGGAAAGGTACTATAATGCGACCCGTAGACAGCCCAATTTTTCACGCTTTCCAGACTTATAACTTTACTGCCCTTGATATTGCCGGCGAGTGTGACACACTCCTTGCGCAACAACGGGAAGTAGCAGATTTTGCGGTACAACTAACGAAAATGCTCTTTGATCTGAACAAGATCATCACGTCCGCTACGATTACCAGCACCGGCTACAAGATCGAGTTGGACGGGACCCAGCTGCTCAACTTCAAATCAAAGCTTGCAAAAATCGAGGCTGATCTCGGCATGACTGAGCCGGAACCGGCCCCGTATCCGTCGTCGGTATCATCTTTGCTGCTGCGGAAGCGTTGAGCCTCCGCGCGCGTTTGATTCAGATAGAATCTGATTATGTTGTTCGGGCGGGTCATGCCCACGGGCGGATATTTTGCAAAGTATCACGGTAAGTTAGCTGTTCAATGATCGCCTGCATTTCTTCAATGGCTGTTAGATCTCCGTACCGTGCAGTTGTCTTGTGGCTTTGCTGGATTGCATGACCTGCGAGTTGCCCACGGTCTTCCAGATTTATCTTCTTCTTGCGAAGCTCATTCATCATCGTATGCCGGAAACTATAAAAAGTTTTCAGTTTGGCTACTTTTACACCGATCTCAATCAACAATTCTTCGTTGAATCGTTTGCAAGGCTTTGCGGATATTTTTTTCGCAGTTGGTGTGATATCCGGGAATAGTCGCCCGGTTTGGATGCTTTGGACAAATCGCAGGAAACCGAGTTCAATTAACCTTGAGTGAACTGGTATCTCTCTTATGCTATTCGCAGTTTTCACACGTTTAGGGGCAATTTCCCATACCGTGTCAGGCTCATCTTTAGTTGGTCGGTCATTGACTGAGATGCACTGAATACCGTCTATGACTATAATATCTTTCCGCTCAAGCTGGGCGGCTTCTTTTACACGTATACCACTATATACGATTAAAAGTGGTATCCAGTACTCCCAAGGCGTTTTATAGTCGTGTTCGGTCCAGATTCGGTGGTTAAAAACTTTTGTCAAATCAGCATCATTGAAAGCTTGTCTCTTCTTAATATCCGCTTCGGCTCTCATGACTTTTTTATCCGCCATGCCGAAAAAGTGGTTAGAACATTTCAGCGTGTTGCTTTCATTGAGCCAGGTAAACATCCCGGAAATAGCGCCAAGTCGCAACCCGCAGGTGTTTTCACTTAGCCGTTCTACATCCTCTATTTTGATAAGCTGATTAAACGTCTTTCCGAGACAATTACTACCAGTTCTTACGGCAGGCAATAGCCGGAACTTTTTCTCAAAATCTTCCGCGTCTTCTTCGGTGATGTCATCTACCGGTTTATCTTTTCTCAGGTACTCAGCTAGAAGCTTAAAGGGGTCACGGGCGGCTTTCTCGTCATAGTCTGCATGTCTTTTTTCAGCTTTCTTTTTCCTATACGTTATATACTTGTCAACGGCTTCAGAATACATGAGGCGTTGAGGTAGTGGTTGAGCTTCTGCGACGACTGGCACTGGCATGGTAAAAGCTACATGGTCTGTAGGATGGATTATTTTTTTGTCAATCAACTGCTGAAGCTCTTCATCCTGTTTATTTGGGTCCAGCTCATAACGGGTTGTTCCGTCCGGCCGTTTCTCAATAACCATTGTTCTGAAAAGGTTGTCCGTCAAGGTCGGCTCCTGTAAGCTGTCAAAAAGTTCATAAGCTTTTGCAGCATATACGATTGCCTGCCGTTCTGCAACTGCTCGATTAGTTGTCCTAATCGCCCGTTTTAGCTCTCTTTTTTTCAAGATTGGTTGTAGTGCTTTGGGTATCCACATGCGGAAGAAGAAGCCATTCGGTACTTCGAGGAGATACGACGGAGTTGCAGTTCTGGACATAAGTAAGGCCTTTCTTGTGCGCTAATAGTGCGCATTCGGAAAGGCCTCGAAACAACATGGCTAACACATTAATTCTGTTAGCATTTTTACTTACTTGGTGCCGAAGACTGGACTCGAACCAGCACACCCTTGCGAGCACAAGAACCTGAATCTTGCGTGTCTACCAATTCCACCACTTCGGCAAGTGAGGTGCCTTCTTACCATCTCCGTTTTTATATTGCAAGCAGAAAAAAACTAAAACCGCCAGAAAGGCGCTAATAACTTGACAGAACAACACCTGCGGTGGTATCAGAAACGTTCGAATTTTCAGACATCTTTCGGAGGAAACATCATGGAACGTACATTCGCAATCATCAAGCCGGATGCAGTCGAGCGCAAGCTGGCCGGCAAAATCCTGGCCAGAATCGAAGAGAAGGGCTTCACCATCGCCGGCATGAAAAAAATCCAGCTGACCAAAAAACAAGCTGAAGGGTTCTACTGCGTACACAGCGCACGCCCCTTCTTTAACGACCTGTGTGCATTCATGTCCCGCAGCCCGGTCATCGTTCTCTGCCTGGAAAAAGAAAACGCTATCGCCGACTGGCGCACCCTGATGGGCGCAACCAATCCTGCCAATGCCGAGCCGGGAACCATCCGTAAGGATTTCGCCGTCAATATCGAGGAGAATTCTTCCCACGGTTCAGACGCACCTGAAACAGCTGCCTTTGAAATTCCGTATTTCTTCAGCGCACTGGAATTGGTATAACGAACCACACATCCTGGTACACAAAAAAGGCCCTGCGAAAGCGGGGCCTTTTTTGTGCTTCTAATCCGAAAAAACGGTCAGGAGAAGTGGGCTTCCAGCGCCGCTGCAAGGGCAGCCAGAGTATAGGATGCCGGTTCGATATCAACCTTCAGTCCCAGGTCACGGCAGCTTTTCGACGTGATCGGGCCGATTGACGCAACAACCACCCCTTTCAGCATATCCAGCATCAACTCTTCGCCAAGCATGGCCGCCAGATTCTGTACCGTTGATGACGATGTAAAGGTAATACAGTCCACGGAGCGCTTTTCCAGGGCAAAGAGCGTTTCGGGAGGGAGGCGTTCCGGAAAAATATTACGGTATGCCACGGGGCTGTCCACATGCGCCCCCATCCGCTTCAGCTCGGAAGGGATGACATTCCGCGCCCGGTCGGCGCGCGGGAACAGCACCCGCATATTCTGCATATCAAGGCGGGAAAATTCGTGAACCACACCTTCAGCCGTATAATCAGCAGGAATCAGATCCGGCTTGATGCCGAAGGAGCGGATCTCATCGGCGGTTTTTGGGCCGACCGCACAGATCCTGCAGTTTGCCAGCGCCCGGGCGTCGGCCCCCAGCGTGTTCATCCGCTGGAAAAAATAGCGCACCGCATTACCCGATGTCAGCACCACCCAGTTGTACGAGGGCAGATCACGAATCGCCAGATCAAGCAGCTGCCAGCTCTCCGGTTCCGCCAGCCGGATGGTAGGACATTCCAGCACCGTTGCCCCGCGTGCCGCCAAGGAGCCGGAAAACTCTCCCGCCTGTTCAGCCGCACGGGTGACAATAATCTTCTTTCCGCAGAGCGGACGCCTGTCAAACCACTGCAGCTTCTCCCGTAGCGCAACGACTTCACCGACAATGGTAACCGCCGGCGGCTTAAAACCGCTGCTTTCGGCCTTGTCGGCAATATCAGCCAGCGTACCGACGAGCACCTGCTGGCAAGGGGTCGTCGCCCAGCGTACCAGTGCAACCGGCGTGTCGGGGGATCTGCCATGCGTCATCATCCGCTGCATATTGTTCCGCAGGGTGGTTACCCCCATGTAAAACACCACCGTACCGCCGCCGAGTGACAGCCGGTCCCAGTCGATGTTTGATTCTTCTTTCCCTTTGCCCTCCTGACCGGTGACAAAGGCAACCGAGGCGGTTATATCCCGATGGGTAAGGGGGATTCCGGAGTATGCAGAGGCCCCGACAGCAGCAGTCACCCCCGGGATAACCTCGAACGGAATGCCGGCATCACGCAGAGCCTCGCACTCCTCCCCGCCACGGCCAAAGACAAAGGGGTCCCCCCCTTTCAGCCGCACCACGATCTTTCCATCTCTTCCTTTTGCCACCAGCAGGCTGTTTATCTCATCCTGCCCCTGATTGTGTCTGCCGCCGATCTTGCCGGCGTAAATACGCTCGGCAGACGCAGGGGCATGACTGAGCAGCAGCTCGTTCGCCAGGTAGTCATACACGACAACGTCAGCCTTTTTCAGGCATTCAACGCCGCGCAGCGTAATCAGGGACGGGTCGCCGGGACCGGCACCCACCAGATATACGATGCCATTACTCACCGATTGACCTCTGATACACCTCTTCCAGAATAGCCTTGCCCCCTTCAGCCAGCAGCTGATCGGCAAGACGGATACCCAGCTGTTCGCTTTCAGCAACCGGGCCGCTGATTTCGCCGCGCACAGAGCGCTGGCCGTCAACGGCAGCAATGAAGCCGACCAGACGCAACTGGCCGTTCTGGACGGTACCGTGTGCCGCTATCGGCACCTGACAACCCCCTTCGCACCGTTTAAGCAGGGCGCGCTCGGCCCGGACGGCGACGCTGGTGTCGGCATGGTTAAAGAACGCGATTGTCTCTGTGATCACCGGGTCGGCCAGTCGGCACTCAATCCCCAGCGCACCCTGACCGATGGCCGGGATGGAGAGTTCCGTGTCCAGATATTCCCCGACGGCGTCGGTAAAACCAAGCCGCTTCAGACCGGCGGCGGCAAGAATGACCGCATCCAGATTGTCGTCCGTAAGTTTCCTGATGCGGGTCTCCACGTTGCCGCGGATGATGCACATCTGCAGATCGGGGCGGACCTTCAGCAGCTGGGCCTGACGGCGCAGTGCACTGGTGCCGATGCGTGCTCCCTGGGGGAGGTCGGCAAATTTCAGCCCCCGTGAAATAACAGCATCACGCGGATCTTCACGCTCGGTAATACAGTACAGCCCCAACCCCTCGGGAAAGTCGGTCGGCACATCCTTCATGCTGTGAACGGCGATATCAATTTCGTCCCGCAGCATGGCTTCCTCGATCTCCTTGACGAATAATCCTTTGCCGCCAACCTGGGCAAGGGGAACATCCAGGATCTTGTCGCCGATGGTCTTTATCTTGGTCAGCGTAACTTCCATGCCGGGATACCGTTTCTCCAGCTCAGACTTGACCCAGTTGGCCTGCCACAGCGCCAGCTGGCTGGCACGGGTTCCGATTCGTAACTTCTTGGGGGGCATAATTTTCTCCGAATAGTTATTTTGTTGCTATATCAGCACCGGCAGCCGCTCCGTCAGCCGGATTTCATCCGGCGTCACGGCTGCCCGGTAGGCCAGTGCTTCAACACCGTTGTCCAGCGCCATACGCAGCAGACGGCCATACTCCGGGTCTATCAGATCGGCGGGGGATACGGAATCACCGTCGCCGCGCTGGACAGTGAAAAAGATGACACCGCGATCTCCTTCACGCACCACACGCATCAGTTCCTGCAAATGTTTCTGGCCCCGCGTGGTAACGGAGTCTGGGAACAGGGCCCGCCGGTTTTCAACCAGGGTGACGTTTTTGACCTCAACAAAACAGCGGCCGACCGGCCCCTCAAGCAGCAGATCGATACGGCTGTGCTCACCGTAAGGGACCTCGGGGCGGATTGTGTCATACCCCTGCAGTTCCGACACCGTGCCGTCCTCAATCGCCTCACGGGTCAAACGGTTGGGAATCCCGGTATTGATGCCGGCCCAGCAACCATCCGCCTGAACCAGCTCCCACGTGAGCGGATATTTTCGCCCCATGTTGGTGCTGCGGGAAAGAAAAACCGGGCTGTCGGGAGTGGCGCACCCCTTCATGCTGCCGGAATTAGGACAGTGGACGGTGACGATACTGCCGTCTTCCAGCAGCACATCCGCCAGAAAGCGTTTGTACCGTTTGATCAGGCGTCCGGCAATCAGCGGCGGCAGGCGCACTATTCTTCGAGCTCCAGCTCTTCATCATCCCGCTGCAGCGCCTCAAGTTCAAACAGTTGGCGCAGGGCATCGACGTACAGATCAACCCTCCCCCCCTGGCCGGACTGCTTGAGGACAAATGAGGGGGCGTGCAGCAGCTTGTTCATCATGGCAACCGTCAGGGCTTCAAGGCGCTTCCCGGCGTCTGGGGGCAGGTCCTTCCAGCCGGCGATCGTCTTGTCGAGCTCGGTTCTGCGAATCTCATCAAAGCGGTTGCGCAGGGCAACAATGGTCGGGGTTACTTCCAGCGTTGAAAGCCATTTGTGAAACTGGCCGATCTCCTGATCTATGATCTCCTCGGCCTTTTCAGCCTCCATACCGCGCTGGGCAAGATTGGCCTGAACAATCTCCTGCAGATGATCAACGGTGAAGAGATAAACGTTCTCGACCTTGTCAACCTTCGGATCGATGTCACGCGGCACCGCGATATCAATGAAAAAAATCGGTTTAAACCGCCGCCGCTTAATGGCCTCTTCAGCGTCTTTCGGCCCGATGATACAGTGTGGCGCGCCGGTGGATGACAAGATAATATCCGCCCGATGAAGATTTTCAATGAACTCTTCGAAACGAACCGCCTCACCGCCGAAATCCTCCGCCAGGCGCTGCGCCCGTTCGAAGGTGCGGTTTGTTACGATGACACCCTTGGCACCGCTGTTAAGGAAATGTTTCGCGGCCAGCTCGCACATTTCACCGGCACCGATCAACATGACGGTCTTGTCGGACAGGTCACCCAGAATTTTTTTGGCCAGTTCCACGGCAGCGAACGCGACAGAAACAGCGGAAGAGGCTATTTTCGTCTCGGTACGCACGCGCTTTGCGACGGAAAATGCCTTGTGAAGAAAGCGATTGAGGATAATTCCTGAGGATTTGTATTCAGCTGCATAGCCGTAGGAGGTTTTGATCTGGCCCAGAATCTGGGGTTCGCCGACAATCATGGAGTCCAGGCTTGATGCCACCCGGAACACGTGGCGGATGGCGGCTTCAGCATGGTAGCTGTAAAGGTGCGATTCCAGCGCTTCAAATTCCAGATGATGGTACTCGGCCATAAACCGTTTTATGCGGGAGATGCCGCCGGCAATGTCACGGGTGGTGGCATAAATCTCTACCCGGTTGCAGGTGGATACGATTACCCCTTCAACAATCCCCTCAAGCTTGACCAGCTCGCTCAGCGGTTTCTCAATTTGATTGGGGGAAAAGGCCACCTTTTCACGGATTTCAACTGTAGCAGTTTTGTGTGAGAGGCCGACAACGATGATATTCATGATAGAGAGCTGTCCATGGTGACTGATAAAGTACTGGGAGCGGGGCTACCAGATAATACTGTGCTTCATGCCTAAAAATGTTAGCAGCACCACGATGAAACCGATAATGGAAAGGATCGCGGCGCGCTTTCCGCGCCAGCCGATGGTAAGGCGGCCATGCAGCAGCGCTGCATAGATGATCCAGATAATCAGCGACCAGGTCTGCTTGCGGTCCCAGACCCAATAGCTTCCCAGCGCCTGCTCCGACCAGATGGAACCGGAGATGATGGCAATCGTCAACAGCGGAAAACCGACGGTCAGACAGCGGTAATTGATTTCGTCCATAGTGTCGAGGGAAGGAAGTTTCAGGAAGAGCGCCCCCAGATGCTTCGTTTTAAGAAAATAGCGCTGGATCAGATACATGACGGCAACACCGGCGGCGATGGTGAAACAGGCGTAACTGGCAAACGCCAGCAGTGCATGGACCCAGAACCAGTTGCTCTGCAGAATGGGGGGCAGCTGACGGGCAACCTCGTGGAGCGAACTTGAGGCGATCAGCAGTATGAGTGCAAACGGGACGATAAATGAGCCGAGCGTTGTGACCTTGTATCTGCGCTCAAAAAAGACAAAGCTGCCGATAATGGCGAGGCTGAAAAATGATAATGATTCCTGCATGTTGGTGAGCGGCAGATATTTCATCCTGCTCGCCAGGTGGATTGTCGAAAGCAGGTGTGTGCTGAATCCGACCACCAGTATGCGGCCGGCCCAGCGTGTCAGTACGGGTGACGTGCGCAGCAGACAGGCGAGATACGCAATGGTGGCACATCCATATACGGCGACGGTCAGATAGAAAAACAGGTGTGTCATGGCAATGGTTCCTTGCGTTCGGTAAGCTCGGCAAGCAAACGGCTGGCAAGCGAGCGTAAAACCTGGGCATTGTATGTGCTCGGACTCGCGTTCGTCAACAGCTTTTCTCGCTCTGCGGCCAGTTGTTCAAGCAGTTCTCCAAAGTCACTGCCGATATGCCGGGCAATGTAATCCCTCACCTCAACGGCAAAGGTCGGACAACGCCCCGAAGTTGATACCGCCACCTCAAGGTCACCACGCCGCAGCAGTGCCGGAAACGTACCGTCACCGGCTGCGGGATCGTCTGCTATCACGGCAATAATCCCCCGTTCGCGCGCATCCGCAAGAACCTGACCGTTTACCAGGGGGTTGTCAGTGGCAGCGATGACCAAAAACGCATCATCAAGATCCGACGACGTGTAACTGCCGACCCGCATTGAAAGCAGCTCCGACTCGTTCAGCCCGCTGATTTCAGGACAGATATCCATAGCCACCACCCTGACCAGCCCACCCGCGGCACGCAGGGTACGAAGCTTACGCAATGCCACTGCACCGCCGCCGATGATCACCGTCAGCCGGTCTGCCATCCGTATATTAAGTGCCAGTGTCGGCATGCCCGTACCCCCAGTGGGCCGTCATCATACTCTTCTCCGGCTCCCTTTTCAATGATATGCAGCGAGCCGAGTTTGCGCTTGATTTTTTCACTGTCTGGTATATCATTCGGATAAAATTACCCCGTACCCAAAGGAGAATTACCAGATGGCAAGTGAAAATGTAGCCGCATTTACTGATGCAGATTTCGACCGTGATGTGTTGCAGTCAAGCATTCCGGTTCTCGTAGATTTTTGGGCAACATGGTGTGCCCCCTGCAAGGCAATTGCGCCTCTTATCGACACGATTGCCGACGAATATGCCGGAAAAATCAAAGTGGGCAAAGTCAATGTCGATGAAAATCAGGCGACCCCAGGTAAATACGGTGTGAGGGGCATTCCCACCATTATTCTGTTCAAAGACGGCGCCGTCCTCGATCAGGTGGTCGGAGCGGTACCGAAATCACAGCTCGACGCACTTATCGCCAAAGCACTCTAGGGATGTGACAACAACGTTATTTTCTTCCGGTAAAACCGGGAACACTCTGTCCCGCGTACTGCCAAGAATTCTGCTGAGCATAATAGCCGCATCAACCCTGTCCCTCCCGGGGCAGGTTGATGCGGCTCCCCGACCGGGGCAGACCGCCCCGAACTTCACGGTCACATCAACCACCGGCCAGACCGTAACTCAGAACAACTTCCGCAATCATGTAGTGATACTCGATTTTTTTGCCACCTGGTGCCAGCCCTGCCGCCAGTCGATCCCCCATTTGATGGCGATGAACCGGAAATATGGCAATCAGGGACTGCAGATTCTCGGCTTAAGTCTGGATGAGGATGGAGAGACGATGGTCCGGCGCTTTGCTGATGAGTTGCGCATCACCTATCCGCTGGCTTTGGCAGGGGATACGGTGACAGGCGATTTTGGCGTCAGTTCTGTACCGGTGATGTATCTTATCGATAAAAAAGGAAAAGTTGCGGAGGTTTATCGCGGGTATTCCAAAGAAACGGCCCGCTCCATGGAGCAGGCGCTCAAGCGTTTGCTGGCAGAGAAGTAGATTCCTCCGGATACATCACCTGCATCAGACATAACCCGCAGGCCGGCGCCGTACTGCCGGCCTCTTTTCTGTCCCCTCTCTGCAGCAGCCTGTCAATATCAGACGGCGCAAAGCGTCCTTTCCCGACCTCAACGAGGGTACCAACCATTACGCGCACCATGTTTTTCAGAAATCCGCCGCCAATGACATCGATCGTCAGGCATCCTCCCTGCAGGGTGAGCCGGACCGAATCTATGCGCCTGACCGTCGTCCTGGCAACACAGTTGGAGGCGCGGAATGCGGCAAAATCGTGACTGCCGATGAAGCGGGCAGCGGCATCATTCATGGCGTCAAGATCGAGCGGTTCCCGCACCTGCCAGCTGTACAGACGGTCAAGCGGTGAACGGACAGATGAGTTGATGATGGTATAGCGATACCACTTGGCATGCGCCATGGTAATCGGCTTGAAGCCGTCCGGTACAACACGGGCATCCTGAATGGCAACGTCTTCCGGGAGAAAACGATTAACCCCCTCCACGAACGCCCGCAGGGGAAGCTCCCGGCTCGTGGTGAAGGCAACGGCCATGGCACGGGCATGCACCCCGGCGTCGGTCCGCCCGGAAGAACGGGCCTGCACCCGCTCTCCCAGCACCTGTGCCAGCGCCTCTTCAACGACCTGCTGCACGGCAAGTCCGTTTGGCTGCACCTGCCAACCGGAATAACCGGTGCCGTCGTAGGCAACTGTTACCAAGATCGTCGGCACTCTAGCTTCCGGACTGTTCTGATGCCCGCAGAATCAGATCGTCCAATTCAGCGCTGCCCAGATGATATGTTTTGCGGCAGAACTCACACGTTACGTCAGCGCCGCTCTCCTTTGACCGCATGTCCTGTAGATCCGCGCAGCCGAGCGTAAGAAGGGCCCGTTCAACCTTTTCCAGGCCGCAGCCGCAGCGAAAGAAAATATCGTGGGATTCCAGAAGCGTGTAGGGAATATCGCCGAAAAGTTCGCGCACAACGCTCTCAGCCCCCCCCTCCTCCAGCAGTCCGGATAGAGCGGGCAGCTCTGCTATCCGCGCCATGATTTTTTCCAGCTCGGCTTCGTCCGCCTTGGGCAGCGCCTGGACCAGAAAACCTCCGCAGACGGCAACGATCCCGTTATCAGCCAGAGTTGCACCGACTCCGACCGCAGAAGGGGTCTGTTCAGAGTCGGCAAGATAGTACGCCAGGTCTTCGCCGATCTGGCTGCTTACCAGCTGGACGACCCCCTGATACGGCTGTCCGCCCCCCCCGAGATCCTTGGAAACGGTCAGGAAACCTGCCCTGCCGATCAGCCCGGCCACATTCCATGTGCCATCAACCGGTTCAAGATCAGCGGCCGGATTACCGACGCAGCCGCGCACCGCACCATCACTGTCTGCCTCAATAATCATCTTGCGCAAGGGACCGTTCCCCTCAAATTTGAGTGCGGTCCGCTGCCCGCTCTTAAGAAGAGCACCCATCAGGGCTCCGCCCGCCAGCCCCCGGGAAAGTGCGATACTCGCGGTTGCGGATGTTTGTTGAAGTTCACATATTTCACGGGCCAGCAGCGTGGCATTGCACACAAGCACCCGTATGCCGCCTGACAGGCAGAGCGCCCGAATAATCTGATCAGCCATATTTTTACACCTCGATGGGGATGGTACCACAGGCAGAAGCGCTTTCCGTAACAATACTCAGGGTGCGAACACAAAAAAAGCCGCATCTTTCGATGCGGCTTTTATCAGCGTTCGCTAAAAGCGAATTACTTTGCAGCAGGAGCAGCAGCAGGAGCGGCAGCAGCAGGAGCAGCTGCGTCTTTTTTAGCTGCTTTTTTTGCTTTTTTTGCTTTTTTAGCAGGCTTTGCTTCTTTCTTTGCGTCAGCAGCAGGAGCAGCAGCGGCAGCAGGAGCAGCAGCAGGAGCAGCAGCAGGCTTAGCAGCATCAGCAGCGAAAACTACGGCGGAGAAAGAAACAGCTACGAGGGCGGCTACGATTGTGGACAGAACTTTTTTCATTTGTACTACCTCCAAGAGAATGTGTTTGTCTTTCATTTGCAGATGGCGTGCCAAAAAAAATAATTTCGCTAACTTAGTGTATTTACTTACTGATGCGAGAGGTGTCTCACAATGACCGTTCTCTACTGCCCCGATTTGCCAGTAATACTCACCCCAAATACGGTAGTCGAAGAAATTTAATACCGCAAATGAGGTAGGCATTTTTTATGCTAGCGGTAGTACCCCCGATACCATTCAACGAATCGGGCAATGCCGGTTTCGATACCGGTTTCAGGCGTGAATCCTACTGCCGCTGCCAGATCAGTCACGTCTGCACTGGTGACGGTCACGTCGCCCGGCTGCATCGGCAGAAAATTTATTTCCGCTTTCCGGCCGAGACACTCTTCCAGTACCGCTATAAAATGACCCAGTTCGACAGGGCGGTGATTGCCGATGTTATAGACCCGATAGGGGGCAGAGCTTGTTGCCGGGTCCGGCGTATGGGCGCTCCACCCCGGGTCGGGACAGGGAATATGATCAATGGTTCTGACAACCCCCTCGATAATATCGTCGATGTAGGTAAAGTCCCGCTGCATCCGGCCATGATTGAACACATCAATGGGGCGCCCTTCAAGAATTGCTTTGGTGAAGGAGAAATAGGCCATATCCGGCCGGCCCCACGGTCCGTACACGGTAAAGAAACGCAGCCCGGTCGTTGACAGCCCGAAGAGATGTGCATAGGAATGGGCCATCAGTTCGTTGGATTTTTTGGTGGCCGCATACAGAGAAACGGGATGATCTACCGAATGGTGTTCCGAGAAGGGGACCGTGGCGTTGGCGCCATAGACCGAGCTGGACGAGGCATAGACCAGGTGTTTGACCCCGGTGCGGCGGCACCCTTCCAGCACATTCATAAAGCCGGTAATGTTGCTCTCGATGTACGCATGTGGGTTCTGGAGCGAATACCGGACCCCAGCCTGCGCCGCCAGATTGATCACGGCATCAAAGCGGTCACCGGCAAACAGTTTCTCCATGGCATCCCTGTCCGCCAGAGATTCCCGCACGAAGCGGAAGCCGGGCAGAGGCTGAAGCAGCCGCAGGCGGTCCTCTTTGAGACGGACATCGTAATAATCATTCAGGTTATCCAGACCGGTTACCAGATCGCCCCGCTCCAGCAGGCGCTGCACCAGATGAAACCCGATAAATCCGGCCGCGCCGGTAACAAGTATCCTGCTCACTACAGCCCACCCCCCATCCCGCATCTGCCGGTCCCCGGACTATTCATGCGCTTCCACCTAAAATCGTGCCGAAAACGCCAGAGCCAGGAAGGGGGCAGGATCGTAACGGTCAGATTTGATCCTGTTGCCGGCGCTGTCGTCAATATGCAGCTCCCCGGCGAGCATCGCCCCGGCATACAGGTCGAAATTTGTATTCCTGCCGGCCTTACGTGATATGCGCCCCCAGGCCGGATAGGAAAACTCCTCGGCAACGCCGCCATTATACAGCCCTGAATTGCTCAGGCGAAACCTGCTTGACTTATATGCCCCCCCTGCCGCAGCTTCCCAGCCGTCACCGAGCGTATAGGCGAGTTCCACCCCGAGCTGTCCCATGGGACCGGTTTGGGACGAATTTGCCAGCAGGAGCCGGTCGTTAATCTTCCAGTTGACGATTAGCAGCGGCAGCGGGGTGATTTTCCCCAGCTCTTCAAAAACTTCCGCGCCAAGACCCAGCGTGAGGGTCGGGCTGAAATCGCGGGTCGCGTAGATATCGCCGCCATATGCCACGGCGGTATCCCACCCTGCCCCCTCCTCGCGGAGGAACTCCACCGTCGGAGCAACATAAACGCTCCAGACCGGTGTCACATCGTAGCCAACGCTGCCGCCCAGCTCCAGGTGGTGCACCTGCCCCCACGGTTTCACTCCGGAAAATGTCACTGGTGTTGAAAAATTGTAGTCGGCAAACTCGTAGACGAGGTTAAGGCCGACTCCCAGAGTTTCGCTGAGCGGCTTGTGTGCTGTGATATCAAGAAGGTACCGGGTGACACCGACAGTCCCCCCGCCGGAGAGATGGGCATCGAACTGCCGGAGCGGAGTTACCGAAATAACAACCGGCGCCATATCTGGCTGAGCCGCAGCGACTGCCGGTTCGGCCGCTGCCGGTGCGGCGCAGAATGCAGCTACAAAGCAGAAACAGAGCAGCAGTACGGCGGCAGACGGCGTGGTACTGGATCGATATTTGTCCATGCGTAGCTCCCTTGAACTATGAGTTAACCTGCGATACGTGTGACCGGGCGTACACAACTGTCCCGATCGAAATGATAAACGGCAGCAGAGAGAGCAGACCGGCCGTAGTCACCACACCCAGATGCCACACTTCCGATATCCCGACCATCTGGATTCCGATGGCGTTGCCAATCTGCATGCCCATGAGGTACACCATGGAGTGCGGCAGAAACTGCTCCGGCTCCGACGACTGGACAATGGAGGAGTAGATGCTGACGCTGGCCAGCCCCATACAAAGGCCGGAAGCGAAAATCGGCACCCCGGCCAGGAGATAGAAGCCTGAAGCAAGACAGCCGGCGAGCGCCGCAAGTGACACGAACAGGCCGACCGCCGACCGGGAGGGGAGCTGTTCCATCATCCGTTCAAGCCGGCCGGCCCAGACACTCCCGATAATGGCACCCACCGAGGCGAGAACCGTCATACCCCCCACAAACAGAGGGCTTTTACCCGCCTTTGACTGAAGATAATCGGAAAAAAAATACTCCGAACCGACTATGAGGATCGACACCGCCACCTGCCAGGCGGTCATCACCCGGATCATCTTCCGGCCGCCCGAATCTTCGGCGCTGACGTCCTCATCCTTTGCAGCAAGCGCTGTGCGCCCCTTCAGACCCAGATACGCGAGCAGCGCCGTCGCCATGCTGAGGCCAGCATTCAGCAGGAAAAAATCCCGCCATCCTTCCGGGGAAAACTGGGCGAAAAGAGCCCCCACGATCGGGCCCGCCACAACTCCGAGTGCCATTCCGGCCTCACCGAGAACGAGAGGGCGCGTAATACGCCACCGGTGAAAGAGGCTCAACGTCCAGAGCTGCCCCGCGAAGGAAACCGCACCCCCCACCCCCATTATGCCCCGCCCGGCAAAGAACCAGGACGGCGCCGGAGCCAGGAAGCAGAGCACATTCCCTGCGGCAAACAGCGCCAAGCCGACCATAAAAAAACGCATGGGATTAAAAACGCGGCTGATCCGCCGGGAAAGGAGGAGTATTACCAGCATGACCGCAAACAGCGGGTAGAGATAACTGTTGATGATGTAGCTCGACAGCTCGTCGCGCAACCCCAGGCTCACCGTAATCCGGGTATTGGCAACGATCACCGCCGTCACCTCCATGGCGGCAAACGCCTCCACCAGAAAGAACCCCACGTCGTAGAGACGGTCTGTCAGTGAATCACGGCGCTCTTCTTGCCCGGCGCCTTCCGGCAGCAAATCGGCACTCATCCTTCCACGACCCGTTGGAGCGCCACCGCGTACTCCAGCATGATGCCGGGGGTCCAGACCATTTCCCGCGCCTTCCAGCGGATAAAATGGGCGACCCAGAGATCCCGGTTCGTTAACAGAGAAATCAGGGTCCGGAATCGCCGCCCGGTGTCAAGGCTCCCCATCAATGCAACCTCCAGAGCGAGGGCCACCGCAACGGAGCAGTTCCGGTTGGTGAAGTTGTAATCGGTCACGGTCGAGTACATTGCCCAGAACGTGCGGAGCTGACCCGGGCTGAAGTTTTTGAATCGGACGGTGCCGGACGGCGGCACATAGGTGCGGAGTTCCTCATTGAACGCGGGATGGGCCGCTCCTTCCTTGTGTTTATCCAGCAGCAGCCCGTTTCTTATCCGGATCTCCTCCTCGAAGGAGGGGACAAACACGCCGGAAACATCCTTACTGCGAAGCGTCTGCCACACTTCTTCCTCGGTATCAAAGGCGGTGGGATCTCCGTCACAGTGGCTGATATAGACATCAGGACTCAGTTCAAGGGCCGAATGCCCCACGGCGAATTTACCCTCGCTGTCCCGGGCCGCCACATAACGGGTCACCAAATTGGCGTTGACATCCGATTGCGTAACAATGGCCGGTGTCCAGACATGCACCAGCAGATCGCCGTGCTCCTCGCTGACCGTCGGGGGCGCCACCGGGTCAAAGGCCAGATACTGTTTGCAAAAGCGCCCTGGCACATGAAAATCAAGGAAATAGCGCACCGCCATTTCGCTGCGCTCCACATCGTGCCCCCGCATATAGCGCCCAAGGCGCAGGGCCGAGCGGAGCGTGGTCAGCCCCATCAGGATGAGCCCGCTGCCGAGAAACAGTGGCACCACCCAGCCAATTGCCCCTTTCCAATCATAAAACAGGAGCCCGCCGAATATCATATGCCCGATGCCGCTGGCCAGAAACCAGACCCAGTTGGGGTAGCGGATGACGAGGGCCGAGAGCAGCTGATACAAGCCGTTCAATAGCAGGGCCAGGCCGAACAGCCAGGGCACCGCATTTTCCGAATGTTGGGGAAAATCGGCAATGGCAACCCCCAGAACTACATAGAGAATCCCCTGGAAGCAGAACATGGAAGGCATCCCCCCCCCGCCGGCCAGAAGAGAGAACGCCAGTTTGGCAAGCCCCAGGGTCGCCAGAACCCAGCCGAACGCTTCAAGAGTGATCAGGGTAACCGTATCCGAGGCATCGATGACGATAAATAGACCGACTAGAAACAGTAGCGTGCCGAGAGCGGTGATGTACCAGCGGCTCTTGTGCAGGTTTCCCGGACCGAGCAGGAGAAGGGCGAGGTTCATGGGGTATCTCCTACGTCGGTTTTCTCGCTGTTTTTCTGGAGCGTTTCACCGAGCGTGTTCAAGGACTTGCCCATTTCCCGCAGTTCCAGGGCGTCATTAAGGGGAAGGGGTGGCTTGGTGAGATCTCCCGCAGCGTAGGCGTGCGCCTGTTCGGCCAACCGACGCAGGGGACGGGTAATGGTATCGTCAAGAATACGGTTAAGGAACCAGAGTGCACCCCCCCCAAGAAACAGGTACAGGACCAGCATCCGCCTCCCCATGGCGTTCAGGGGGGCCAGCCGCTCTTTGATTGGCCAGCTCACGATGAGCGACCAGTCCTCCCCCCCCCGGTCGGTTGAGAGAGCGCTGATAGGGGACTCCACAATCCAGGACTTCTTGCGGCTGACCGGGTCCACCATCTTCACCGTATCCGTTCCCTTCTTCGCTATGAGTGCGGCCATCTCCCCCTTGCCGTCGTTTCCGGGCAAATCGGCAATGGCCGGGAGGTTCGGATGGGCAAGAATCCGTCCCAGACGGTTCACCAGGTACACCGTGCCATCGCCCCCCGGTTTGAGATTATGGAGGGCCGCCAGCAGGGAATCAAGATCCAGATCAACACCCGCCGCACCCACCACGTGACCGTCCCGTCTGACCGGCACCATGTAGGTGATCATGAGCGCCTTGCCCCCCTCCCCGTAATACGGGTTGATCCATCTCCCCCGGCCGCTTTCCACCGGCAACTTGTACCAATCCCAGCTGGTGTATTCGTAGGGAAGGGTGATCTCTGACTCGACCCCGTTCCGCCGGCAGACGTACGGGGCATACCGCCCGAGTTTTGTCAGCGCCGGGTCAAAGGCGACGACGGCACCGTAAATTCCGGGAGAATCATGAAGGGTGCGGCGCAGCAACGCCGAAATAGTACCGGGATCCAGGTTTGGCGCAGTTTCCAGCGTTCGGACCAGCCCTTCGGATATAATGCGGGCCGGTTCGAAAATCATGTCGATTTTCGCCATCTCCAGGCTGGCTATCTGCAGCGACTGCTGCTTCATCTCTGCCACCAGCATCCGTCGTCCGCTTTGATAACTTTCAAAAAGAAGCAGGAGAAGCGGAATGCCGACCAGAAAGGCCAGAAGAATCT
Organism: uncultured Geobacteraceae bacterium; assembly: GCA_903862245.1. GTDB lineage: Bacteria > Desulfobacterota > Desulfuromonadia > Geobacterales > Pseudopelobacteraceae > JACRCG01. Next base: position 22,176 of record CAIOXL010000002.1, read on the forward strand.
GGATGCGTTGCCGAATACTCATGGGTATGATTCCTTGTAATGGTGGTAAATTGATGCCCCCACAACACTGTCATGGGGGCACAGTATCAACACGGTGCGCAGACTATCACAAAACAATACAACAATTCTACCCGTAAGGAGGCTGCGGGAAAGCGTTACACGCCGATATCCTCGTTCCACAGCTCCGGCTTTTCCGCGATAAAGGTGCGCATCAGGCTGATGCATTGCTCGTTCTGCAGCACCTCCACCTGCACACCCCGGGAGCGGAGCAGCTCTTCCTCCCCCATGAACGTGCGGTTCTCACCAACAACCACCCGGGGGATGCCGTACAGGAGAATCGCTCCGCTGCACATGGCGCAGGGGGACAAGGTCGTGTACAGCACCGACTCCCGATACCGTGCCGCCGGCTGGCGGCCGGCATGTTCCAGGGCGTCGGTCTCCCCATGAAGGATGGCGCTCCCCTTTTGCACCCGCCGGTTATGCCCCCTGCCGAGAATCGTACCGTTATGCACCAGCACCGAGCCGATCGGCACGCCCCCTTCCGCCAGCCCCAAACGGGCCTCATCAATGGCTGCCTGCATGAATTCATCCATGGCAATTTTCCTTTCATCCTATCCTTAGAAAAGCTGTTCAACACGGAGACACGGAGAACTTCAGAGGCAAAAGAGACAGGGGAAAAGAAGGTAAACAGCGCTTTTTCGTTTTGGTTTCTCCCCCATAAGGTTCTTGTTTTCTCTGTGTCTCCATGTCTCAGTGTTTAAATACCGTTTTTGAATTACTGCTGAAAATAGTCCGCCGTGCTCTTCAGTGACCGGATTCCCACCGAAATGCCGCTGTTGCTCAGCTTTCTGCCATGGATCACAAATTCACTGAGGCCGAAATGGGCGGAGCTGCCCCAGTCGTAGGTGTAGCCGAGCCGCGTCCAGGGGTACGGTGAAGAAGCGGGGTAGTTTCTGGTATTGGCATAGATATAGTCCCGCCGGTTGTTGAACCACCCCGTGTAGTTCATGAATACATTCCACCCCGGCCCCTCGGTCGCCCTGACCAACTCTGTGGAGGTAAACGACCTGAACGGGTCCGCTGGGAAGTCAGCCTGACACTCATTGTCGGTGATCTCCGGATCGGGGCAGGGGCGGAACAGATCGCGCGGCGACACCCAGAGCTCAACCATGCTCCGCTCCTCCAGCGCGTATTCCGGAGGCACCCCCAGCAATTGGGCAATGCGGAGCGGCTGCGGGCTCATCCCCGGGAAGAGGTTTTTCATTTCCGGCACCACCGTTACCCAGAGATCCGCTTTCAGGGTGCAGTTGGAAGATCCGGGGCGGCACGCAGGATCAACCGTGCCGTCGTAATATTTTGCATCGCTGCTCCGTATCCATGAAAGCAGGAGAACACGGGAACCGGGAGCAGAGTTCTCCCAGACCAGTTCCCTGTTGTCACTGGTTATTGCGGTCAGTTTCCGGGAAATTTTTGCCGGGGTGACGCTCCGCGCATCGTATACTGCGGTGGAATACATGGTCTGCAGGGCAGATGGCGAAGGCGGGGCGGCACTCTCGCTTCCGCAGCCCGCAGAAAGAAGCGCTGCCCAAAGGACCGCTCCCATAAGTACGCCCACTCTGGAACGCAACAACATACCGGTGACGCCATACGAAGGTTTCATGTTGCAGCCCTCTCTTATGTAACAAGTGATTTTTAAAAGCGGTTCAACAGTAGAGTAGGAAGCAGGCCACTGCAACTTTAGGTTTGGCTTGTCTGTTTCCGCCTCTTTCGTTTGGCGGTGCCCTAGTAGCCTTGCCGTAGCGGCATTAGCCAACTTCCCCTCATCAAACCGTACGTGCGGATTTCC
>CAIOXL010000003.1 GCA_903862245.1 uncultured Geobacteraceae bacterium
CCAAGGTGCGACCACGGAAGGCGCGGGCTGCTGGGTGAAGGGATGAGGGATGAGGGATGAGGGATGAGGGATGAGGGATGAGGGATGAGGGATGAGGGATGAGGGCCTTAAAGCAAGCTGCGTTCCTACAGGTTTTTATGATAAAAATTGCACTAATCATAACCGAAACGAAAAAAATGTTGACACGGTTATTTTTTATATGTTATTAGTCTACCAAGAATGCAGACAATATATACCAAACAGCTGACCAGAAAAACTGGAGGCCGGGGGAGTTATTCCCTCGGCCTTTTTTTATCAATGAGGCACAGAACAGACGGCGCAGTTCACCATCTCACTAAAACAGCGGAGGTACCATCATGAGCGATTCACCGGTGTATCAAGCAGAAACTTTGGCCCTGCATGCGGGACAAAAACCCGATCCGACCACCAACTCCCGGGCGGTGCCGATTTATCAGACCACGTCCTATGTCTTCAACGACGCCGATCACGCGGCACGGCTCTTCGGACTGCAGGAATTCGGCAACATCTACACCCGCCTGATGAACCCGACCACTGATGTATTCGAACAGCGGGTGGCGGCACTGGAAGGGGGCGTCGCGGCGCTGGGGGTCGCTTCAGGGCAGTCGGCCATCACCCTGGCCATCCTTACCATCGCCCATGCCGGCGATGAGATCGTCTCCGCTGCCAGCCTGTACGGCGGAACCTACAATCTGTTTCACTACACGCTCCCCCAGCTCGGCATTACGGTAAAGTTTGTCGATCCGGCAGACCCGGAAAATTTCCGCAGCGCCATCACCTCCAAGACCAGACTCCTGTACGGCGAAAGCGTCGGCAATCCGAAGCTGAATACCCTGGATATCGAGAGGGTGGCCGCGATCGCCCATGAAAACAACATCCCGCTGATCATCGACAACACCACTCCGTCCCCCTATCTGGTAAACCCGCTCAAGCATGGTGCCGATATCGTGGTGCACTCGGCAACCAAGTTCATTGGCGGGCACGGCACCTCCATCGGCGGTGTCATTGTTGACGGCGGCACCTTCAACTGGGGCAACGGCAAGTTCCCGGAAATTGCCGACCCTGATCCATCCTATCACGGCGTCAATTTCTGGGAAGCTCTGGGAAAAATCGCCTACATCATCAAAGTACGGGTCTCGCTGCTGCGCGATCTGGGGCCGGCCGTGTCGCCGTTCAATTCCTTCCTCTTTCTGCAGGGGCTGGAAACGCTGCATCTCCGCCTGGAACGGCACAGTACCAATGCCCTCAAGGTGGCGAACTTCCTGAAATATCACCCGAAAGTCGGCTGGGTGCATTACCCCGGTCTGCCGGACAGCCCCACCCATGACCTGGCCAAAAAATATCACCAGCGCGGTCTGTTCGGCGCTCTGGTCGGTTTCGGCCTCAAGGACGGAACGCTTGAGGATGGCAAGACATTTATCAACGGATTGAAGCTCCATTCGCTGCTGGCCAACATCGGTGATGCAAAATCGCTGGTGATTCATCCGGCATCCACAACACATTCGCAATTAACCCCGGAAGAGCAGCTTTCCACCGGTGTGACGCCTGACTTTATCCGGCTGTCAGTCGGCATCGAGAATGTTGACGATATCATCGCCGACCTTGATCAGGCGCTGGCCCAGGTTGGCAAACAGGATAGTCCGGCAGATTCAGGCGGATTACTCAACAGGGTTAAACATCTGATCACAGGCAAGTAGCAGTACTGTTATTCCATGAAGGCAGAACCGGGGTGACCCCAGCGGCACCCACGGTGGCTGACCAGTTAAACTGGAGGCCGGTTATTCCCATCAGGGGTGCCGGCCTTATTTTGTCTACAGCTTCGGGAGTTTCCCGATTATCCAAAAAGGCACAAAGGAGAAGTCACCATGAAAAAAGTATCGGTAGTAATGGCAGCAGTAGCATTGGCAGCAGCGTTGTTTTCCGGTTCGGCAGAGGCGGGCGTGCCGCTGGTCAACCTTGAAGGGGTCGGCGGCGTTGCTTTCAACCCGCTTGCCTATCCGGCGGCAACCTACGCCAAGGGGGATGGCCAGGATGTGATTGCCAAACCCAGAATCGGCGCATGGTACGTCAACCTCAATGGCTCCGATATTGACTGGACAACCATCGGCATTGCGGACACCTTTTTCAAGCGGGTGGAGCTGTCCTACGGATATGAGTCCGTCAATCTCGGACCCAAGCTGTTTACCTTCAACAGTGACCTGGGGGCGCTCAGCCAGAACATTCACAAAAGCAATATAGGGGCAAAAGCGCTGCTGCTTGAAGAAAACAGTTTCGGAACAAAATTTATTCCCGCCGTCTCTGTCGGCACAATCTACAAAACAACAACATTCGAAACAGCAAAACTTGGCAGCTCTGTTGATAAGGAGGGTTTTGACTTTTACGCCGTTGCCACAAAACTGGTCACCGAGCTGCCGAGACCGGTCGTGCTGTCCGCCGGTGTGCTTTCCACCCGTGGCCAGGTCAATGGTATTCTTGGTTTCAATGAAAAGCGCGATACGGTGTTCTTTGGCAATGTTGACGTGCTTCCCCTCGACAATGTGGCACTTGGTTTTGAATTCAAACAGGGCGCAGAATTTAACTCCTTCAAAAATGCCAACTACTGGAATGCCCATGCTGCCTGGTTTGTGAACAAGAATCTGAGTTTGATCGCTGCGTATGCCAACGCAGGGGACAATCGCTCGACCACAAAAGCGGGGTTGGGGGGCGGAACGGTCGTGAGCGCCCAGTATGAATTTTAAAAAAGGGGATAAACCATGGGAAAATACAAAGAGACGCCACGCTACAATGTGATTTCAATGAGGGTCAGCGACAGTGAACGGCAGGCGCTGAAAGCGATTGCGCAGCAAAATGCAGTCAGCATCTCCGAAATGATGCGCTACGCCATGGAACGCATTACGGTTGTCAGCCAGGCGGTCAGTCACTGAAACTGCCGGGTGGGATCACCATTTACCGGTGCAGCGGGCGTGGGGGCCCACGGCACCTCATGCTGCACTACCTGCAGGACGTAACACCCTGACACCGTATAGAACCGACGACTTACCAGAAAAACTGGAGGTCAAGGAACGAGCATACTGCTCCCGTCCTTGGCCTCATATTATTGTTACCGGACGGTACAAACCAGACAGACACAACCAAAAGGAGCTTCACATGAAATTACAAAAACTGATAACAATGGCTGCAGTTTCAGCCACCATCACAGCAGCGGCACTCCTCTCCGGATGCGGCAGCAGTACAGAAACTCTCAACACGCCGCCAGCGGTCGTGGCCAAAGCGGTGGAAAATTTTGCGTCAACGGAATCACTTGCGGCCAACCCGGCCAATGTGCTGGTGGTGGATGTGCGTGCATTCAGTTCCTACAGTACCGGACATATCCCCGGAGCGATCAGGAACTCGATCTCCCTGAACTCGACCACACCCTCGGCAACCGGTGCTGCCGGCACGCTCGGGCTTACACAGACCGAGTTCGTCGCTCTGGCGGATAAACTGGGCATCACCCCGTCAACAAAAGTGATCGCCTATGATACCGACAGCAGTTCCTCCGTTGGCCGCTTTGTCTGGACCCTGCTCCGTTACGGGCACAAAAACGTGGCGATTCTCGACGGCGGCTACCAGAAATGGGTTGCTGAAGGGAGGCCGGTGCTGACCAAGTCCGGTACCACGACGCCGACCCCCAATACGACCTCATACGTTGTTTCCAGCACGACCGATATCGATGTTGATGCCGCCTATGTCTTGTCGCACATAAACCTGCCGGGTACGGTTATCTGGGACTCCCGGACAGTACTTGAATATATCGGTGCTGATCAGAAAACCAACCCGAGAGGGGGGCATATCCCCTACGCCGTTAATCTGGACTGGACTAACCTGCAGGTGAAAAACAGTAGCGGCGTGTATGTCCTGAAAAGTAATATCGAGATTCTCAACCTGCTGCAGCTATACGGTATCACACCGGACAAGGAGATCATCGTCCATTGCCAGGCCGGAGTGCGTTCCGCGTACGCCTCGGACACCCTGCTCGGCCTCGGCTTCACAAAAGTAAAGAATTATACCGGTTCATGGGGTGAGTGGAGCGCAGCGTTGAAGGCAGACGGGATAACCTATAAATATCCGATTTCATTAGGTACAAATCTCTAATGCCTGCTGCCTGAATGTAACAGAACATTTTTTCGGGGGGTGCCCACGCGGACACCCCCCTCTGATTTACAACAAAAAGGGGGCACACCTTGAAACAGACAGCTATCAAGCTCTTACTATCACTACTGATTGTGGCTGCGTACTCCGCCACTGTCTTCGCCGGTGCCTGGACCGCCAAACAGGGCGCATTTTACGAAAAGGCGGCGTTCAACTATTATTATTCACACGAAACGTTCTCCTCAACCGGCAGTCGCGGGGGGACCGGCGACAGCGGAAAATTCACCGACTACAACCTCAGCAACTACTTCGAATACGGGCTGCTGGACAACCTGACCGCCATCAACTCCCTGACCTACAAGTGGCTTAAAAATGAAGATAGTACACAGCGCACCAAGGGGTACGGCCTGGGAGACGTGGATCTGGGGCTGCGCTACAAACTGCTGGACAGCGACAGTATCGGCATCGTCTCCACCCAGCTGCTGGTCAAAATCCCCGGCCCCTATGGCGCCACGGACTCGCTGCCGCTGGGTAACGGTCAACTTGACGCCGAAGCACGTCTGCTGTACGGACGCTCGCTTTACCCGCTGCTGCCGGGGTACGCCAACCTGGAGCTGGGCTATCGCGCACGAACCAAAGATCCTTCCGACGAAATCCGCTATCTGCTGGAATTCGGGGTGGACCTTACGGACGAGATCTATAGCCGAGCGAAACTTGACGGAACCCTGAGTGTGAACAACGGCAAAAAACACGATACCAACGGCAACCCGACCGCCTCCAACAACTTCGATCTGGGTAAGCTGGATCTGACCGTCGGTTATAAGGTTGCGCCGGGCTGGGGTTTTGAGGCATCATACGTCCCCGCGCTTTACGGCCAGAATACGGCGGCCGGTGCCACCTATTCTTTCGCGCTCTATCTTAAAACACCGTAGGATGTGGTCATGAGGATTTCCCGCCCAGCACTCCGCGAGCAGATTGCCGCAACAAAGGCCGGCTGCACCAACTGCGGTGAATGCCTGCGGGAGTGCGCTTTTCTCAACAAGTACGGCACGCCGAAGGCGATCGCCGAGGGCTTTGACCCTGCCAATCCCGGTTCATTGGCCCGCTCATTCGAGTGCAGCCTGTGCGGCCTCTGCTCCGTCACCTGCCCGGAACGGCTCGACCTGGACGGACTGTTTCTGGAGATGCGCCGCGAGGCGGTAGAGCGTGGTTTCGGCGATTACAGGGAACATGCACCGCTGGTTACCTATGAACGGCTCGGAACATCCCGCCGTTTCAGTCTGTACCGGCTGCCGCAGGGGTGTACGACGATCTTCTTCCCCGGCTGTTCCCTCTCCGGCACCCGTCCGGACGGTGTCAACAACGTATTTGCCGAACTGCAGAAGGGTGACCGGAACATCGGTATTGTCTTCGACTGCTGCCTGAAGCCGTCCCATATGCTGGGGCGCGAACAGTATGTGGGGGAGATGTTCGCTGAAATGAACGGCTGGCTCGTGCAGCAGGGGGTGCAGGAGGTGCTGGTTGCCTGCCCCAACTGCCAGTCGATGTTCGATACGTTTGGTGCCGGTCTGCGCGTGCGCACCGTATGGGAGGCGCTGGCCGAGTCCGGCGTTCAGTTGGAGAAAGCCAGCGGGACGGTGACGGTGCATGACCCCTGCGTGATTCGCACTGCACAACCGGTACACAGTGCGGTTCGCAAGTTGCTGACCCGTCAGGGGCTGGCCGTAGTAGAGATGCCCCATTCCGGGCTAAACACGGTCTGCTGCGGCAAAGGTGGAGCGGTTGATCTGCTCCACCCGGAGCTGGCGGCATCCTGGAGTGCCCTGCGCACGAAAGAAGCGGACGGCAGGAGAATCATCACCTACTGCGCCGGCTGTGTCCAGGCGCTGGACGGACATACGCCGACCAACCATCTGGTCGATATCCTGTTTGCTCCCGGCCAGACCCTGGCCGGCAGGAAAAAAGGGGCCGGGACTCCAATAACCTATCTGAACCGGCTGCTGCTGAAACGCTCGTACAAACGCAAGGAGGGCTTTACCGTGAGTCGGGAGCGAACCTTTGTACCGGAACAGGGAACTGCGAAGAAGCGTTCCTTGAAACCATTGCTGTTTCTGGCGCTGCTGCTTGCGGCCGTCGCCGGAGTACATCTGACCGGTGGTGCCCGGTATCTTCAACAGGAAAAACTGCAGGCACTGATCGCTTCCTATGGCGCTCTGGCCCCTGCCATCTATATCCTCATCTATTCACTGGCGCCGGTGCTGTTTCTCCCCGGACTGCCGCTCACCATTGTGGGCGGCATTGTCTTCGGCCCGGTGTGGGGTGTTTTCTATACGATAGTCGGCGCGACCATCGGTGCATCCCTGGCTTTTCTGGTGGCGCGTTACGGAGCCCGGGACTGGATCTCGGCAAAGCTGACCGGTCCAAAATGGGAAAAACTGGACAGCGAAGTAGCACAGCACGGCTGGAAAGTTGTGGCCTTTACCCGCCTGATCCCGGCGTTTCCGTTCAACCTGCTCAATTACGCCTTCGGCCTGACAAAGGTGTCGTTCCTTCAGTATGCGGTAACGTCATTCATCTGCATGCTGCCGGGGTGCATCGCCTTCATTGTGTTCTCCAGCTCACTGATGGGGCTGATTACCGGCAGGGTGACTCCCACCGCTCTGCTCGGGATCGGGCTGATACTGCTGGTGTCCCTGCTTCCGGTGGCGTACCGGAAATTCAGGGGGCGGCAGGCGGTAGAGGCGCCCGGCGAGTGAGCACGGCGCTGCCGAAAATAGCCCTGATCATCCCGGCCAGAAACGAAGAGCTGTCCCTGCCGGGAGTGCTCAGCCGGGTGCCGCATCTGATTACGCGGGTTGTGGTGGTGGACAATGGCTCGACGGACGGGACGGCCCGGGTTGCCGCCGCCTATGGCGCTACGTGTGTCACCGAACCGGCGGCCGGCTACGGCAGGGCATGTCTGGCAGGGTTGGCGGCATTACGGAATGATCCGCCGGATATTGTGGCGTTTGTCGATGCCGACGGCAGTGATGAGTTGGCGTGCCTGCCGGTACTGATCGCTCCGGTGGCGTCGGGGGAACAGGATTTTGTCCTGGGGGAGAGGATTCCGACCACACGAAAAGCGCTCAGTTTCCAGCAGCGTTTCGGCCATCTGCTGGCCACCGGTTTAATCAGGCTGTTCTGGAAGCAGTGTTATCATGACCTGGGTCCGATGCGGGTCATCAGCTGGGACGCTTTGGAGCGGCTGGGCATGGCTGACCAGGATTTCGGCTGGACCGTGGAAATGCAGGTGCGGGCGATCAAGCAGCGTCTTAAAATTCAAGAAATTCCGGTACCCTATTACCAACGGAGTGCCGGAAAATCCAAAATCAGCCGGACAATTTCCGGGACACTCAAGGCCGGGAGTACGATCCTCTGGATCATCGGCCGCGAACTGGCGCAGGAACTGCGTCATGACAAGCATCACACCGCGCTGCCTGACTCCGGAATCACCGCCGGAGCGGCGCCTTAACAGGAGAACATCATGCAGCAGCCGGCAGGACTTTTCACCCGCAGCAGAACAGGGGTAGCGCGATTCACCGCCATGCTATTGAGGGGGCTGCTCCTGACCATAGCACTCCCTTCGGCCGGTATGGCCGCAGACCTCGGCGTGATCGCTGCTGCCGCCCTGAAAGGGAATACGGCAAAATATGTCATCCTTGATTCCCGTTCGAAAGCCGACTGGGAGTCCGGTCACATTCCGGGGGCAATCCAGTTTTTTTGGGACAGCTACACCCGTACCGACGGCAAGGGGGTGCAGTACAGTTCACTGCCGCCGCAGGAGTTGGCAGCAGCCTTTGCAAAGCTTGGCATTGACGAAAAGACACCGCTGGTGGTCTATGGCGATGCCGATAAAAGCTGGGGCAGTGAAGGATTCAGTGTCTGGTTGTTCACCTGGCTTGGCCACAAAGGGTCGATCCGGCTGCTGAACGGCGGCATCCAGTCATGGCGCGCCCAGAACCTGCTGTTGGTAAAAGGTGCTGAAAAACCTGCCGCCGCCAGGGCCCTCTACAAATTCGAGGTTAAGCCCCAGTACATCGTCACCACGGAAGAGGTGCAGAACAACAAAGGAGCATTTACCCTGATAGACACGCGTTCGACGTTTGAATGGCTCAAAGGGAAAATCCCCGGTGCCGTTCATATCCCGTGGGAGGATTTTTATACCGGCAAGGATCGTCACCCGCTTTCTGCGGCAGAGCTGAAAAAACTGCTGGCCAAACATAACGTAGACAGCTCCAGGCCGATCGTCTATTACTGTCTGGGGGGCGTGCGTTCGGCGTACGCCTGGACGGTACACCAGCTGGCCGGCCTTCCGGAGGCACGAAATTATAAGGGGGGCTGGGCTGCGTGGGAAAAACGGGCGGGGCAGTGAAGCAATTTGATTTTGAATTTTGAATTTTGATTTGTTTTACAGGAGAGTCTCTTGCAAAAGTCCAAAATGGTCCCCTCCCCCCTGGCGGGGGAGAATGTTTTTAGAACTTTTGCAAGAGCCTCAGGATATAAAACACTATGAAAAATAAAAAGCTGTCGCATCGTATGCGGCTGACGGCATATCTGCTCATTCTTTCAGTAGTGGTGTGCCATGCCGCATCCGGTAAAAAGAAGCTGCTGCTGTTTGCCAAGAATCCAGCCACCTGGGCCATCGTCAAGGGGGGTCCCGCCGGAAAAATGGTCTATCACGAGGCTTCCGGTGTCTATTTCCTGTCTGCTGCCGGGTTACCGCCACGTTCTTCCTACGCGTTAATCAGGGTTGACGAGGGGGTACCTCACGCGGAGATTCTGTCCAGAGGCACGAGCGACGCTCAGGGGCGGCTGGAACTGACCGGCAGCTGGCGCAGCTGGACCAGAAAGTTCTGGGTTGTGTCGGGAGAAGATGTGGTGGGGAAAACGGGTGAAAACGGTACGCTCAAAGCGTGGCATCCCGAGAGGTATCTGTTTGAAGAAAAACCGCTCGGTATCCCCTGTGCGTGCCCTGAGCCGGAGGAGCCGTAACATGCTGGCATCGTTTACACAAAAGGTTGCTGCGGTGGACAACCGCTTTACATCGTTTCACCGGATGGAGGCGCTGCAGGTCAACCTGGGCGATCTCTGCAACCTGAGCTGCGCTCATTGCCATCATCATGCTTCACCGCACGGTGTCCGCATCATGGGGCGGGAGGTCATGGAGAGGATTGTGGCATTCCTGGCCCGTCATCCCGGTCTGACTCTGGATATCACCGGCGGCTGCCCGGAGATGAACCCGGACTTTCGCTATTTCGTCGAGGCGACAGCCGGGCTTGCGGCCCGCCGCATCGTGCGGAGCAATCTGGCCATTGCCCTTGAGCCGGGCATGGAGTGGCTTCCGGATTTTTACCGTGAGCAGCAATTGGTGGTCATGGCGTCGCTCCCCTGTTATGAAGCGGATAACGTGGCAAAGCAGCGGGGGGACGGCGTTTTCAGCCGGAGCATAGAGGTGCTGCGCCGCCTCAACAGTCAGGGGTATGGGCGCACTCTGGAACTTCACCTTGTCCATAATCCGGGTAACGGTTCCGTATCAGGCTCGCGTGCCGTGCTGGAAAAACAGTACCGCGCGGAGCTGCAGCAGCAGTTCGGCATCAGCTTCAACTCCCTGCACTGCATGAACAACACCCCCATCGGCCGCTTCCGTGACCAGTTGGAACTCAACGGAACCTACCGGCGCTATATCGAACACCTGGTGGAAAAATTCAACCCGGCTGCGGCGGAGCAGATCATGTGCCGGACGCTGGTCAGTGTCGGCTGGGATGGCTCCCTGTACAACTGCGATTTCAATCTGGCGGCGGCGCTGCCGCTGCAGCGGGCTGACGGCACGCCGGTGACCATCGACTCCATTGACGAGGTGACGCTCTCCGGCAGTGCGATCCGCATGGCTGAACACTGCTTCAGCTGCACCGCCGGGCAGGGGTCCGGGTGCGGCGGGGCAACGGTGCCGTCCGGCGTTGTGACCCCAGCCGCGACACAACAGGATAGCCAGAGTGCGGCCGCATGTTTGCTGCAGTAGTCCCGTTTCTGACAATTCTCCATTTTACCGCCCTGCTTGGCCTCTGCCTGTATGGAATACATCGTCTTTGGCTGATCCGCTGTCTGCTGTCGCCGGCAGCGGGTGGGGCGGAAACTCCCCCCCCATTCGCTGCCCCGGAAGAATTTCCCCTGGTTACGATCCAACTTCCACTGTTCAATGAGCGTTTTGTGGCGGGGCGTCTGCTGGATGCCGCTGCCGCTCTCGACTGGCCGAAGGGGCGTTTTGAAATCCAGGTGCTGGATGATTCCACTGATGATACCTGCGGGCTGGTGACTGAGTGGGCGGCGTGGTGGCGGGGCCAGGGGGTCAACATCAGTGTGGTGAGACGGGATGGCCGTGACGGCTACAAAGCCGGGGCGCTTGCCCATGGCCTGACAACGGCGCTCGGAGAGTTTATTGCGGTGTTTGATGCCGACTTCATCCCCCCGCCAGGTTTTTTACATGCAACCATTCCGTGGTTGCGGGATACCGGCGTCGGCATGGTTCAGACCCGCTGGAGTTTCTGCAACGCCGATCATTCCTGGTTCACCGGCATCCAGTCGCTCCTGCTCGGGCCGCACTTCAGCATTGAGCACCGGGTACGCTACCAGCAGGGGCTGTTCTTCAACTTTAACGGCACCGCCGGGGTCTGGCGCCGGAGTGCCATCGAGTCCGTCGGCGGCTGGCAATCTGATACGGTGACCGAAGATCTTGATCTGAGCTACCGTGCCCAACTGGCCGGCTGGCGCTTTGTTTATCGGGAAGAGTTCCATGTGCCGTCGGAACTGCCGGTTACCCTGGCCGCCCTGCGCAGCCAGCAGCAGCGCTGGGCTAAAGGTTCGATACAGACCGCCCGCAAGATTCTGCCGCGCCTGCTCACGTCACGGGTGCCGCTGGCGGTCAAGATTGAGGCGGCGGCGCACCTGATGGCCAATATCTATTGGCTTCTCGGCATGATCGTCATGCTGACCCTGTATCCGGCGGTCACCTGGCGGGTCGGCATCGGCCTGCAGCAGATCCTGCAAATTGACCTGCCGCTTTTTCTCGCCACCAGCGGGGCGATCATGAGCTACTTTCTGCTCTACACGGTGCGGAGCGGCTCGCGAAAGTTCGGCCACATTCTCCTGCTCCCCGCCCTGACCATCGGCCTGGCCCCGAGCATTTCCCTGTCGGTAGTGAAGGGATTATTCCGCTCCGGCGGGGTGTTCGAGCGGACGCCAAAATTCGGCGTGCAGGGGCGGGAACAGATGCCGGGGCTGGCATTTCTCTATCGGCAGAAGAATCTCCCGTATCTCATCATGAACGCGCTGCTCTTCTTCTACTGCCTCCTGCCGATCCTCTTCGCCTGGCAGCGTGGCACCTGGTTTGCACTGCCGCTCTTCCTGCTGTTTCCGTTCGGTTTTGCCCTGGTGCTGGCACAAGATCTCAGCGAGTCGCTCCTGTCCCGGCCCCTGCGCTGACCCTCCATTTATTCTGCCGTCTTGCACCCCCACCTGAAAAACCTGGACGACAGATACGCCGCTGCCGGTGCCAGAAAGACTACCGCCGTCACCTGGGGATTTTCCAACCACTGTCCTGAAATGAAATAGGGAATCTGCACCTGATAGGTGAGGAAGACCACCCAGCAGAGTACCAGTCCGGCCGGCCCGGCGCAGAACGGCAGGAATGCCGCCAAGGTGAGGGCGTACCAGGGTTGGAGGGTGGGGGTAAGGAGCAGCAGTGCCATGGCGATGGTGTAGCAGCTCGTCAGCGCCTGATGCGCAGCGGCTGACGGCGACGGCGCTATGTTGTTGTCCCGTGCGAAACGAAGAGTCTGCACCCCGGCGGTCAGCAGAAAAGCGGCTGACAGAATGAGCCGGGCGGTCCCGCCGGAGCCGGTCAGGGTGCGGAGCGTGTTGAAGGCATATCCGGCGAATTCCCAGTTGCGGGCATAGGCATCCAGGCTGACGGCCATGTTGGTCAACTGCGGCAGAAACGGGAGCAGGAATGCCGACAGCGCTGCGATGAAGCCGGCAATAACATGCCGGCGCCGCCCGGCTGGTGCTAGAAACAGCAGCAGTGGTGCCAACACCAGTGGAAACAGTTTGACCAGCCCGGCACCGGCCAGCAGCGCCCCCGCAAGGAGAAACGGCCAGCGGCGGAGCGCCGTCCCGGAATCGTTGTCCCGCCCGATCACCAGCAGATACACCGCCCCCATCAGCAGGGCCAGTCCCGCACCGTCCACATGGCCCGACCCGGCGATTTCCAGTACCGGCAGCGGATTCCAGGCATACAGCACCCCCCGCCAGAGCGGCAGTCCAAGCTTCTTCAACAGCGCCAGCAGCAGCCAGCACAATCCCATATCAATCAGCAGCAGAAAGGTCTTGAGTCCGGTGACACTCCCCCCGAGTGCGGCCCCTCCGGCAAAAACCACCTGGGCTGCCGGCGGGTAAATGGTGACGTAGTCCGGATGGTTGATGCGGGCGTGAATCTCGGCCAGTCCGGGGGGCGGGCGCAGGTCCGCCGGAGCAGCCGCATAGGGATTGGTGCCGTGGAGCAGGGTGCTGCCGTCCCACAGGTAGCGGTACAGGTCGTCGGAAAGTTGCGGCGGGTTGAACAGAAACAGTAGTCGCAGGAGCAGCGCCACCGCGAGAATGACGCCGGGTGACCAGGATACACACCCCCGTTCGCCGAAAAACAGCGCAGCGGCAAGCAGGATCACCATGATCGACGTGGCACCGACCAGCAGCGGGACCGCCAGACGAAGCTCCGGCTCACGAGCCATAACGGCGCAGACGGTAACGAGGGCTAATGCCAGCAGTATGGATAGTTTGTTGCGGCTCATATCACTCTTTCCTACCATTCGGGGGGTGTGTCCAGGCGGGATACTACCTGATAATGGTTCGGCTTCCAAGGTATAAATACAAAACTTATAGACATTATATTTTTACATTGACGCGGACATTCTGTTTTGGTAGTGTGCCGGCACAATCAATTACTATTTCACGGTCTCAAACACCCGGTGACTGACCAGAAAAACTGGAGGTCAAGGAAAGAGCAAATCTGCTCTACGTCCTTGACCTCTTTTTTTTATTCCGGCGGCACCATAACGGCAAGGGGTCAGCCATGGCTGAAAAAAATAAACTGTCCATCATCAGTATGAGCGGTGACTTCGACAAGGTTATCGCCGTATTCACCCTGGCTTCCGGGGCCGCTGCGGTCGGCTATGACGTGACGATCTTCTTTACTTTCTGGGGGCTGAACAGCATCAAGAAAAAAACCGGCCGCAGCTTTATCGGCACCGGTTTTCTGGCCCGTTTCTTCAACTTTCTGCTGGGAGGGCGGAGAAGTCTGCCGCTCAGCCGCCTCAATTTCGGCGGCCTCAGTCCGATCCTCATGACCGGCATGATGAAGGGGAAAAACGTGGCTACCCTGGAGGAGCTGTTTGACGCCTCCAAGGCGCTGGGGGTCAGTTTCTATGCGTGCGAGATGGCCATGCACGTCCTCGGGCTGACCAGGGAAGATTTTATACCGGAGGTGAAGGACGTTTTGGGCGTCGCTTCCTTCCTGGAACTTTCAAAAGGAGGTCAGACACTGTTTATATGAGCACATTCAATCTCGACATAACCAAGGAGCGCTGCCCCATGACATTCGTCAAGGCCAAGCTGCATCTGGAGCAACTGGAGCCGGGCGATACCACCGACATACTGCTGACCGCCGGCGAGCCGCTGGACAATGTGCCGCGCACCGCAACGGAACAGGGGTACCAGGTGCTGGCAAGCGTCCATGTCCGTGACAACATCCATCGGCTGACGATCAAAAAACCGTAGAAATACCTACACACAAGGAGACGAAAAATGGCAGACAACCTTATCCAACGCAGCGTAACCACTTCGGTGGCCAGAAATCTGGCCAGCACAACCAAAACCGCACCACAACTGGCCTCCATCACGCCACGCCATCTGCTCAACCTGCTCCCCTGGGTGCACGTCGAGGGGGGCACCTACCGGGTCAACCGCACCCGGGTAGAACTGCCCAACGCCGAGCGGGTGGAATTCACCCTTACGGACGGCGTTGCCGCATTCGAACCCCAGGCGCTGCGCAGCGTGCCGCTCTTTGCCAAACTTTCGGACGACATCATCACAAAGATCGCCGGCAGCTTCAAAACCGAAAAAGTCACTTTGGGGAATACGCTGGTGACCGAGGGGAAGGACCGCAACAAATTTTTTGTCATTGCCCAGGGGCAGGTCGAGGTGCTGAGCAAGGGGGTGCATGGCAGCGAGCTGCGCATTGCGCTGCTGAGTGAGGGGGAATACTTCGGCGAGGCGGACCTGGTATCCGACAAACCGTCTGATGTCACCATCCGCACCATCAATTCCTGCGTGCTGCTGACCCTTTCCCGCAAGGAGCTGGATGCCCAGCTCAGCAAGCACACCGGTCTGAAGCAGGAGTTTAAAAGGGCGGTGGACGAACATCTGGAACTGCTGGCGGCGGTCAACAAGTACGGCGAGCGCAACATCGATCTTGTGTCCGGACTGGCCGAAAACGTGATCATTCCCGAAACCTTCGTGGACTACTCCGAAGCGCCGAGGGAATATTCGCTCAGCGCCGTGCAGACGGTGGTGCGTGTGCATACCCGCGTATCCGACCTGTACAACAACCCCTACAACCAGCTGGAAGAGCAGCTGCGCCTGACCATTGAAGGAATCAAGGAGCGGCAGGAGTGGGAGCTGCTCAACAACAAAACCTTCGGACTGCTTCATTCCGTGCACCCCTCCCACCGCATCAGTGCCCGGTACGGCGCGCCGACCCCCGATGATCTGGACGAACTGCTGGCGCTGGTCTGGAAAAAACCGGCTTTCTTTCTGGCCCATCCCAAGGCGATTGCCGCTTTCGAGCGCGAGTGCACCTGGCGCGGCGTGCCGCCAAACACCACAACGGTGTTCGGCACCCCGGTCATCCTCTGGCGCGGCATTCCATTGATCCCGTCGGATAAGCTTGAGGTCAAGAGCCGCTACGCCCACAACCAGTGGCTCGGCACCACCAGTATTCTCCTCGTGCGGGTCGGCGAAGAGGACCAGGGGGTTGTCGGTCTGCATCAGCAGGGCATTCCGGGCGAGATTTCACCCAGCCTGTCGGCCCGTCTGATGGGTCTGGATAACCTGGGCGTGGCCTCGTACCTGTTGTCGCTCTATTTCTCCGCCGCCGTGCTGACCGACGATGCCATCGGCGTATTGGAAAATGTTGAGGTGGGCTATTACCACCACTATGAGCATAGTGTGCCGGTTGCGTATAACTCCGGCGCCGGAATTTAATGGAAATCCCCCCCCTGCCCCCCTTTCATAAAGGGGGGTGAAAATCCTCTTCACGGAGAACTGAAAAAAAGTCCCCCTTTACGAAAGGGGGATTTAGGGGGATTTCAATATTTTCAGTGATATAGATAACAAGACCCAAAAAGGATGGTCATCATGCCAGAGATAACTACCGACCTGGTTGCCCAGGTCGCATCACGGCTTTACAACCAGCTTCCGGGCGAACAGGCGCTTCCCGCCGCTCCCGATTCGCGGAGCATCGCGGCCGCTCTGCTGGGCCGGGCGCAGCAGGATGTGCCGGCGTGCCCCGTGGGGTCCGCTGTCATCGGCAGCATACCGGGCAGCGACGCGGCTCTTGAACATATTACCCGGGCGTTCGAAGCGATCAAAAGCGGGTCGGCGGCGACGGCCACCGGCAATCCCTTTGCCCATGATCTCCTGAAATCCGTGAACCTGCCGCAGAACCCCACACTGGGGGACCATGCCGATAACCTGGTGCGCCAGCAGACCTACCGCGACAACTCAGCCAGTCACGGCGATCTGAAGGGGTTCGTCAGGAACATTCAGTCGTGCCGGCACGACCTGGCCGGCAGTACGGACGGTAACGGGGCGTACGCGGATCCCTTTGCCCGGCTGCTGCAGGCATCACTGCCCAAAAACAGCAAATTGGCGGGCGGCCCCGTTTTCAATGTGGCCGCTATTCGCGGCGACTTTCCCATCCTCCATCAGCAGGTGCATGGCAAACAGCTGGTCTGGTTTGACAATGCCGCCACAACCCAGAAGCCGAAACAGGTGATCGATGCCTTAAGCCGCTTCTATGCCACCGATAATTCCAATATCCATCGCGGCGCCCATACCCTGGCGGCCCGGGCCACCGACGCTTTTGAAGGGGCACGTGACAAGATCCGCGATTACCTGAATGCCGGGTCGAGTGAAGAGATCATCTTCGTGCGCGGCACCACCGAGGGGGTCAATCTGGTGGCCCATGCCTATGGTGCACGTTTCCTGCAGCCGGGCGATGAAATCCTCCTCTCCGTGTTGGAACATCACGCCAATATTGTCCCGTGGCAGATTGTGGCGAAGGAGCGGGGCGCGGTTATTCGGGTCATCCCGGTTGATGACCATGGTGATATCAACCTGGCGGAATATCAAAAATTACTCGGGCCGCGCACCCGCATCGTGGGGCTGGCCCACGCCAACAACAGCCTTGGTACGGTACTGCCCATAGCCGAGATGACCCAGTTGGCCAAACGGCACGGCGCCCATGTGCTGATCGACGGCGCCCAGTCCGTGGCCCATCTGCCGGTTGATGTGCAGGCTCTCGGGGTCGATTTTTTCGTATTCTCCGGGCACAAGATTTTCGGTCCGACCGGTATCGGTGCGGTGTATGGCCGCCGGGAGCTGCTGGAAGAACTTCCTCCCTGGCAGGGGGGCGGCAACATGATCAAGGATGTCACCTTCGAGGAAACCCAGTACAGTGGCGTGCCGGCGCGATTTGAAGCGGGGACCCCCAATGTTGCTGATGCCTACGGCCTGGGAATTGCCCTGGATTATGTCACGAAAGTCGGGCTGGGCAATATCGCCGCCCATGAGCACCGCCTGCTGGAATACGCCACCGAAAAACTGCAGTCTGTCAACGGCCTGCGTCTCATCGGTAATCCGCGCGAAAAAGTGGCGGTTACCTCCTTTGTCCTCAAGGATAAATCAGTGCCGGAAGTGGGCAAATATCTGGATCAGCACGGCATTGCCGTGCGGGCCGGGCACCACTGCGCCCAGCCCTCCCTGCGCCGTTTCGGTCTGGAAGGGACCGTTCGTCCTTCCTATTCGTTCTATAACACCTTCGAAGAGATCGACCGCCTGGTGTATGCATTACGCCAATTACGCTGAAAGAAAGGGTGAATCATGGCACCAAATCACACTCAAACGGCACCGCTGGCCGGGATCCATCTGGAACGGAGCGTACCCCGCCCTGTCCCTGACAAATCCGACCCGGTCTGGACGCGCCTGCGCCAGGATGTGTTTGTCACCGCCAAGTCCGAGCCGATGCTGGCCGGGTATCTGCACGATACGGTGCTGAAGCATGGTTCACTGGAAGCGTCGATTTCGTACTTTCTGGCCGGGAAACTGGCCTCGGCCTATCTGACGACAACGTCGCTGCGGGACGTGTTTTACGAAGCGCTCACCGAGTCCGAAGATATCCGCGAGGCGGTGCGCCGCGACCTTCAGGCGGTGCTGGAGCGGGACCCGGCGGCCAGGAGCCTCGCGCTCCCCTACCTCAATTTCAAGGGGTTTCAGGCGCTGCAGTCCTACCGCGTTGCCCACTGGCTCTGGGGGAAAGAGCGCCACCCGCTGGCGCTGTATCTGCAAAGCCGCATATCCGAGGCGTTTGACGTTGATATCCACCCGGCCGCCCGCATCGGCAAGGGGATTCTGATCGACCACGGCACCAGCGTGGTGATCGGCGAAACGGCGGTGGTGGGGGATGATGTGTCCATGCTGCATGAGGTAACGCTGGGGGGGACCGGCAAGGAGTCGGGCGACCGTCACCCTAAAGTCGGCAACGGTGTCCTGATCGGTGCCGGCGCCAAGATTCTTGGCAATATCAGGATCGGTGAAGGGTCAAAAATTGCCGCCGGGAGTATCGTGCTCAACGAAGTGCCGCCCCATTCCACGGTGGCCGGTATCCCGGCCCGGGTGGTCGGCAAGCCGAGATTCGCCCAGCCGGGCAAGCAGATGGATCAGTATGTGGAGTTTGATTTCTGCATATAATAATCTACAAAACAGATAGATTATAAGAATTTCTTCTTGACAACATAGGTACGAATTGATATTCCTCTGAACCAGATGGGTATTGTCAGGTACTTTTTGCTGAAAAGAGGAACCAATGAAACAGACACTCCGCTTCGATTCACTGCTGGTGCACGGCGGCCTGGAACCGGGACCGGCCGGGGCGACGGCGGTGCCGATTGTCCAGTCCAGCTCTTTTGCCTATCGGAGCGCCGAGGAGCTGGAGGATGTGTTTCGCGGCCGGGCCGTGGGGCAGGTCTATACGCGGCTGGGCAATCCGACCACCGAGGCGCTGGAGAGGCGGCTGGCCCTGCTGGAAGGGGGCGGGGCGGCGATTGCCACCGCCTCCGGCATGGCCGCCATCACCACCGCTGTGCTGACAATCCTGCGCGCCGGCGACGAAATCCTGTCATCCTCCTCTCTGTTCGGCGGTACCTTCTCCCTGTTCCGGGACACCCTCTCCAATTACGGCATCACGGCCCGTTTTGTCGATCCGCTTGATCTTGACGGAGTCAGAAACGCCATTACCGAGCGGACCCGCCTGCTGTTTGTGGAAACCATCGGCAATCCGAAACTGGATGTGCCGGACCTGCCGGCCCTTGCCCGGATCGCCCATGACGCCGGTCTGCCGATTCTGGTCGATTCCACGGTTTCGTCACCCTACCTTGCCGACGGGGCGCGGCTTGACGCTGATATCCTCGTCTATTCCACCAGCAAGTATATCAACGGGACCGGCACAACCATCGGCGGTGTTATCATCGATCGGGGCGTGTTCGACTGGAGCAGCCCCAAGTTTCCCCATTTCGAGGCATTTCATAAAAAATACCGCGGCTTTGCCTTCACCGCCCGTGCCCGCAAACTGGTGCACAAGGATGTGGGTGCCTGTGCGGCCCCCTTCAACTCCTACCTTCTGACCGAAGGTGTCCAGACCCTGGCGCTGCGCATGGAGCGGCACTGCGCAAACGCCCTTGCCCTGGCGCGCTTTCTGAAAGATCACCCCAAAGTCGCCTGGGTCAGGTATCCGGGATTAGAAGATTCGCCGGACCATGCGGTTGCCACCCGGTTGTACGGGGGGCGCTACGGGGGGCTGCTCGCTTTCGGTACCGGCGATAAAGCCTCCGCATTCTCAGTCATCAACCGGTTGAAGCTGGCAAAAAATCTGGCCAATATCGGTGATGCCAAAACCCTGGTCATCCATCCGGCCAGCACCATCTGTGCTGAGTACAGCGCCGCAGACAAGGGGTTGATGGGTGTTACGGAAGACATGGTGCGGGTGTCCACCGGCATCGAGGATTGCCAGGATATTATTGATGATTTTAGACAGGCGCTTGATGCGGCCTGATACAGGAGGAGTGTTATGTTAACGATAACGGTTAACGGGCGTGTTATGAAGCTGAGTATCGGCTGCCGGACGTTCATCTCCCTTGACGTGCTGCTGACCATGCTCAAGGCGACGGTTCAGGAGGTGATTCTCAACGGTACGGTTATTCCCCGCCACGAATTCGGCACGACCACCGTCAGCAACAACGACATCCTCCAACTCGCCTAGGCGAGCAGAAACGGGCAAGGAGCTGCACAATGAAGATAACCATTAATGGAAAAGAAGTACTGCTGGTTGAAAACAGCGGCCGCACGATCGATTCTCTCCTTGAAGAGCTGGATGTGTCACAGCGTCTGTATGTTACCGTTGAGCTGAACGGCGACATTCTGGACCGTCCCGCCTATGAAGCCACCCCGGTTGCCGAGGGGGATGTCATTGAATTCCTCTACTTCATGGGCGGAGGCAGCGGCCATGTTGACTGACAGCCAGATTGAGCGCTATTCGCGTCATATCATCCTGAAAGAGGTGGGCGGCAAGGGGCAGCAGAAGCTGTTTAACGGCCGGGTGCTGATCATCGGTGCCGGCGGCCTCGGCGCGCCGATCGCCCTCTACCTTGCTGCGGCCGGGGTCGGCACCATCGGTATTGCCGATGCGGACGATGTGGACCTGTCCAACCTGCAGCGCCAGGTGATTCACTTTACCTCCGATGTCGGCATCCCCAAGGTTGAGTCGGCCCGGCAGAAGATGCAGGCCATCAATCCGGATGTGAAGGTCAACACGTACCAGGAGTGGATAACGGCGGCCAATATCAACGGTATCATCGCCGACTATGACTTTATCATTGACGGGACAGACAACTTTGCCGCCAAATTTTTGATCAACGACGCCTGCGTTCTGGCCGGCAAGCCCTATTCCCATGGAGGGATCCTGCAGTTCGACGGCCAGACGATCACCGTCAAGCCGGGTGAATCCGCCTGCTATCGCTGCATTTTTCCGGAGCCTCCGCCCAAGGATGCCATTCCGACCTGTTCCCAGGCCGGCGTCATCGGCGTGCTCCCCGGTGTCATCGGCACCATCCAGGCCACGGAGGCGATCAAGTATCTGCTCGGTAAGGGAGATCTGCTCACCGACCGTCTTCTCACCTACAGCGCCCTCCGGATGAAGTTCCGCGAGGTGCCGCTCAAGCGTAAATCATCCTGCCCGGTGTGCGGTGACAACCCGACCATCACCGAAGCAAAAGATGAACTGGATGCGTTGACCGTCTGTGATCTGGAGGGGGCGTAACATGATCCGCATACCCCAGGCAATTCTTGACGATATGATCGCCCACGCCCGGGAGGGGTTTCCCCTTGAAGTGTGCGGCATACTGGGGGGGGAGGGTGAGTCGGTAGCGGCGATATACCGCATGACCAACACCGATGCCAGCAATGAGCACTTTATGATGGAACCGAGGGAGCAGTTTGCGGTGATCAAGGATCTGCGGGCCAAAGGCCTGACCATGCTGGCGATCTATCACTCCCATCCCGAAACCCCGGCCCGTCCGTCGGAAGAGGATATCAAGCTGGCGCTGACCCCCGATATCTCCTATCTGATCATCTCCCTTGCCGCCGCCGATGCGGTCGCCAAGTCGTTTAAAATCAGTGCTGGAAACGTGCAAATGGAGCAGATAGAAGTAATAGTATAGTATATCTGTAGATAATACGAAATAGTTCTTGACAACATTTATTAGTTTTGGCACTATCCAGACATACTTTATACGGAGTCAGAGCGATGGCCGATGTAAAACAGACAAAGGTAGACCTGAACAACCTCAAAGCCGGCGGCTTCATCAAGGAGCGGGGCAAGGATCTTTTTACGGTGCGCCTCCGTGTGCCGGGGGGGAGAATGAGCGTCCCCCGCCTGAAAAAGATCGCCGAGGTGGCCGAAAAATTCGGCGGTGAGTTCGTACATCTGTCTGTGCGTCAGTCCATCGAACTGATCAATATCAACTTCAAAGATTTCGATGCCGTTGTGGAGGAGCTGGGGGAAGCGACCCAGAAGGTTGCCTCCTGCGGAGCGCGGGTGCGCGTGCCGGTGGCCTGCGGCGGCTGCGAGTATAACCCCAACGGCCTGGTGGATACCCAGAAATCGGCCCTGGAAGTGGACGAGAAACTGTTCGGCACTCCCACCGGCCATCACAAATTCAAGGTGGCCTTTGCCGGTTGCCCCTTTGACTGCCCCAAGTCGGCGACAAATGATATCGGCTTTCAGGGTGCGATTTATCCGACGCTTGACACGGATGCCTGTATCGGCTGCGGTCTCTGCGCCAAGAGCTGTGTCCCCGGGGCGATCGTCATGGGCGATGACAACAGGCCGATATTCAGCGATGCCCCCTGCATCTGGTGCGGCGATTGCGTCAAGGTCTGCCCCACCGGCGCCTGGAGCGAAGCCAAACGCGGCTACACCGTACGCATCGGCGGCAAGTGGGGGCGCAATCCTCTGGTCGGCACTCTGTTCGCAACCTTTCTGCCGGAAGAGCGGGTGGCTGAGTTCATCGCTACTGTGCTGGAGTGGTACAAGGAAAAAGCCGAAGGTTTTGGCCGGGTCAGACTGGGCGATACCATCATCAGGGAAGGGGCCCAGGCGCTGCTCGACCATCTGCAGGGTCGCTTTCCTGGATATACCGTTACCGCCACGATCGCACCGCAGGTGATCGCCACCCAGGTCGGCAGTTCACGATGAAAGGAGAATCTTCATGCAGGTAATCGATCTGCGTGGTGTCAGTTGTCCCACGAATTTTGTCAAAGCGAAGCTGGCCCTTGAAGAGCTGGACAACGGCACCGTTGCCCGGATCCTCCTGGACGACGGCGAACCGGTAAAAAATGTGCCCCGCAGCCTCAAGGCGGACGGTCACCGGCTGATCGGCCTGAAACAGGTGGACGAAGGGCATTACGTTCTGGAACTGGAAAAAATAGACGCATAATTTTTTTGCATCATATATCTATTAAACCTATAGACCAAAAAAGGAGAAAACATGAAACGTGTAAAATTCACCACAACCCTGGCAGCGATTGCGCTGGCTCTCACTACGGCCGGTGCGGCTCTGGCTGCAGATGTTACCCTGCTGAATGTTTCCTACGACCCGACCCGCGAGTTGTACACGGACTACAACAATGCCTTTGCCCAGTACTGGCAGAAAAAAGCGGGGCAGAAAGTTACGATCAAGCAGTCCCACGGCGGTTCCGGAAAACAGGCCCGCGCAGTTATCGACGGACTTGAGGCTGACGTGGTGACACTGGCGCTGGCCTACGACATTGATGCCATCGCCGAAAAAGGGCTGGTCAAACCGGGGTGGCAGAAAGAGCTGCCGCACAACAGCGCCCCCTATACCTCAACCATCGTATTCCTGGTACGCAAGGGGAACCCGAAGAAAATCAAGAACTGGGACGACCTGGTCAAGCCGGGCGTGTCGGTCATCACCCCCAACCCGAAAACCTCCGGCGGCGCCCGCTGGAACTATCTGGCCGCCTGGGCATTTGCCCTTCATCAGCCGGGAGGGAACGATGTCAAAGCCAAGGAGTTCGTCACCAAACTGCTGAAGAATGTACCGGTGCTTGATTCCGGTGCCCGTGGTTCCACCAACACCTTTGTCCAGCGCGGCCTGGGTGACGTACTGCTCGCCTGGGAAAACGAAGCGTTCCTGGCGATTAACGAACTGGGACCGGACAAGTTTGAAGTCGTGACCCCCTCGGAAAGTATCCTGGCAGAACCGCCGGTCACGGTGGTGGACAAGGTTGTTGACAAACGGGGAACCCGCAAAGTGGCAGAGGAGTACCTGAAATATCTCTACAGCGACGAAGGGCAGAAGATCGCCGCCAAGCATTATTACCGGCCGATAAACACCAAGATTCCGA
>CAIOXL010000004.1 GCA_903862245.1 uncultured Geobacteraceae bacterium
ACAGAAACAACTCCTTCTGAAAAACTTTGGGGCCGAAAAGATCGGCCCCAAAGTTCATCAGTCTCAGCGTATGTGAACATCTTGGCATCATGCCAAAATAATCAAGGAATCTAAGTCCATACATTTTTACAATCAACACCGTTGCAGCGTTGGCGGGGTTTTATCTTCTTTCACACCAGTGGGAAATTTTCCTCCACTCGTTCACCGCGTATCACAGTCTTGAAGGAATACTGATTGTCGGCTGCGCGATTCCGCTGGCTAAGGTAATTCATGAACTGGGGCATGCGTTCACCGCGCATCGCTATGGCTGCCGCATCCCCACCATGGGTTTTGCCCTCGTCGTTATGACCCCCATGCTCTATACCGACACCAACGAGGCCTGGAAGCTCACCTCGCGCTCCCAGCGGCTTGCCATAGGTATCGCCGGCATGGCGGCAGAGCTGCTGCTCGCCCTGGCGGCATTATGGGCATGGCTTCTGATGGCGGACGGGCCATTGCGCGGCGCAGCGTTCATTCTGGCTACCACAACCTGGATTATGACTATTGCCCTCAACGCCAGCCCGTTCATGCGTTTTGACGGTTATTTTATCCTCTCTGATTTTCTGCGGCTGCCCAATTTGCACAACCGTTCGTTCGCCTTCGGCAGGTGGTGGCTGCGGGAATGGCTTTTCGGGCTTGGCGCGCCGGCACCGGAACCGGCCTCGTCGCGGCGCACGGTTTTTCTGATATGTTTTGCTTTTCTGGTGTGGGTGTATCGACTGGTGGTGTTTTTTGGTATCGCCGTAATGGTGTACCGCTACTTTTTCAAGGCGCTCGGCATCTTTCTGTTTGCGGTTGAGATCGGTTGGTTTATTGTGCACCCCGTGTATAAAGAGGTTATCGCGTGGACAAAAATGAAGGATAAGATCCGGATAAATAAGAAGCTGATCAGAGCGGTGCTGCTGTTCATTGCGCTCATCTTTGTGCTTGTCGTGCCCTGGAACGGGCATTTTTCAGCACCGGCGACTCTTTCTGCAATCCGGGAGCAGCAGGTCAATGTGCCGTTCGCTGCGATGATAACCGGGGAATCCGCTGCTGATATGAAAAAGGTGCGCAGCGGCGAAACAATACTGCAGCTGCGTTCTCCTGATATGGACCAGCAGATCAGCCAGGTCAAAACGTCAACGGGTGTTTCCCAATGGCAGGCAGACCAGCAGACCTTCGATGAAAAGCTGCTCAGTCAGGGGAATATTCTCAACCGTCGCCTGGAAGCCGGGACGACTGAACTCTCGGGTCTGAAGGATGTTAAGGGGCGGCTGACGCTGCGGGCACCGTTCGACGGCATCATTGTGGCGCGCAACGACGAACTTGTCAGCGGAGTCTGGCTGCCGCGCAAAGAACCGTTGTATGTGATCGCGGATACCGGCAGCAACAGGGTTGATGCCTACGTGAGCGAGCGGGAGCTGGAGCGGATCAGGGTGGGAGCACCGGCACTGTTTGTCCCTGATGCCCTTGATTTCGGTGTGTACAAATGCCGTGTGGCCGAAATAGACCGGGTGAATATTGCAACTATCGATGAACCGTTTCTGGCCTCCACATTCGGCGGTCCTATTGCCGCGCGCAACGACCCGCAGGGGGCGATCATCCCCGAGCTGCCGGTTTTCCGGGTCCGTATGGACGGCTGTTCCCCCTCTGCCGTTCCGCTCGTCAAGCTGAAAGGGGTTGTGCATGTTAAAGCCGAGGTGCGGAGTTCGCTGATCGAAATGCTGCGTAACGGCTATGCGGTTGTAATACGGGAAATCGGGTTTTAGAGGGGGATACGCGAAATACGGACATATTAATTCCCCTATTGAACCACCGTATAGCTTTGTGGAATAAATTGTGGAACAGTTGCCAGTAATTGATATGGCGGATTCAAGTTCGAAGTGCAACAGCCAGTGGTGGTTTGGTGTAACACATCTCCACCCCGAATAACACCTCATGTGGT
>CAIOXL010000005.1 GCA_903862245.1 uncultured Geobacteraceae bacterium
ACATATTTTAGCATTTTTTACATAATCTTTTCATGTCCTACATGGAATTGACAAATAGTTAGTGTAGTCTGGGCATCAGATGCCACCGGTGATCTGAAAGAGCCTTTTTCTTGGCTTCTTGGATTTGTTTCTTCTTCCGCCCATCCTTTTTTCTTCCTAATCCATTAAATTCATCCTCTTCTTCTGTTTTCTTCCTGTTTTTCAATACTTTTTCTTTTCGCATTTTGTCTGAAGCTTGATGATTGACCCAGAGGTGTAGGGTCATGAGTCTTATCGGAAAACGTAAATGCCGGTGTTGCAAAGAATCATTCATTCCTGACTATCGTAGCGTCAAACGTCAGAGGTACTGCAACAAACCCGAATGCCGCAAAGCAAGCAAAGCTAGATGTCAGCGGCGTTGGGTTGAAAAGAATCCTACCTACTTCAAGGGTTCTGACAATGTCGATCGGATGCTTGAGTGGCGGCGTACTCACTCCAGGCGGCAGCGCCGCAAGGGTTCCGGCACTGTGTTACAAGATATCTGCGACCGAATAGATCATGTAAAACAGGAAGTTATCCCACTTTTACCGCTTTCACCCTCTGAATCTCTTGCATTACCCCCTGTGTTACAAGATTTCTGCATCGAGCAACATCCCGTTTTTATTGGGCTAATAGCCCATATAACGGGGTGCGTGTTACAAGATGACATAGCCGTGGTAACCCGCCGTCTGGAACAATTGGGGCAAGATGTCATCTGTTCAACCACAGGAGGCCGTTATGACCCACAAGTTCCCCATTTGTCCCGATCGCATCCGCAGCATTCCGGAGCAGTTCAGTTGGGTGGATCACCGTCTGGTCCGTGATCGCCACATTGAGCTGATAAGCCACGAGGCTGCGGCACTGTATCTCTTTCTCATCACCGTGGCTGACTGCCAGGGCCTCAGTTATTACGCCGACGCGTCCTTGTGCGAACGTTTGGCTATGGATGCAGCTACGCTGGCCTCTGCGCGTGCCTGTCTGCTCAAGTATAGGCTTGTCGCGTACAAGCGGCCTCTCTATCAAGTGCTGGCTCTTGATGGTGCCCTGCAGCAGCTCCATGCCTCTGGCGAGAGTGCTGTCGGAACAGATATCGGCACCCTGTCCATTGACAAAATATTGGCGAAGCTGGCCGGAGGTGCGCCATGATCGACTACGAGACCTATTCCCGTATCAAGCACCTTCACCTGCAGAAGGGACTGACAGCCATGCAGATTGCCCGCGAGCTTGCTCTTGATGAACGTACCGTGAAGCTCTGGCTTGACGCGAAACAGTTCCGTCCCCGTAAATCCGTCACCAGGCCAAGCAAACTCGATCCCTTCAAAGATACGGTTGTCAAGATGATCGAATCATATCAATACACGGCACAACAGGTATATCAGCGGATTCAGGAGGAAGGCTTTACCGGTGGCTATACGGTGGTGAAGAAGTTCGTCCGCAAGATCAGACCCACCAAAAAGAAAGCCTTTCTAACCCTGGCGTTCGCACCAGGAGAATGTGCCCAGGTTGACTGGGGATCATATGGCTCGGTTCGTGTGGGTGAAACCACACGGCGGCTCAGTTTCTTTGTGATGGTGCTCTGCTATAGTCGCCAGATGTATGTGGAATTCACCGTGTCCCAAACCATGGAGCATTTCCTCGCCTGTCATCAGAATGCTTTTGCGGCATTCGGCGGGGTTCCGGCCAGAATTATGGTCGACAATTTAAAAAGTGCCGTGCTCAAACATGCCGTGGGAGAAGCACCGGTGTTCAATTCACGGTATCTTGACTTTGCCAGGTATCATGATTTTGGCATCTCGGCCTGCGGTGTTGCCAAGGGCAATGAGAAGGGGCGTGTGGAAAACGGCGTCGGCTACGTAAAGAAGAATTTTTTGGCCGGAGCCGAGTTACCTGACTTCGCCGCTCTCAATCCCGCCGCCAGAATCTGGCTTGATACGATTGCCAATGTGCGTATCCACGGTGAAACGAGACAGAAGCCGGTTGATATGCTCAAAGGTGAGTTTCTGCACCTCCAGTCTTTGCCGCTGCACGCCTACGACGTTGGCAATGTCTCCGCTGTGCGGGCCTCAAGTCAGTTCAGAGTCGCCCTTGATTCAAACCGCTATTCCGTTCCGGCTCGTTATGCGGGGCAACCTCTTACCATGAAAGCATATCCTGAGCGGCTCTGTTTCTACCACGAAGACAAACTCGTCGCCCGCCACAGTCGCTCCTTTGAACGCAACCGTGACTTCGAAGATCCGGATCATCCCAGAGAGCTGATCGCCCAGAGGAAGAAAGCGCGGGATCAGACCCTTCTGCGGCGCTTCCTGGCTTTGTGCCACTGTTCGCTTGATTATTACCGGGAGCTCGATAAACGGCAGTTGAATGCAACCATTCACATCAGAAAGATTGTGGCACTAGCCGAAATCTACGGAGATGATGCTGTGGCTGGCGCCATCAACGATGCCATGAGACTGCACGCCATCGGCAGTGACTATATCGCCAATATCCTCGAAAGCCGGGCACGGAGACTGCCGGAGCCGGGGGCGTTGCATCTGACGCGTAGAAGCGATTTACTTGATATAGCGGTAGAGGCACCGGATCTTTCCATTTACGACAATCAAAGCATAGAGGAGGAAACACCATGAGTGATAACAAACCCACCCAGAAACTTGAAGCGGATCTACGGATGCTTGGCTTGAACTTCATGGCGGAACACTACAACCAAAGCGCAGCTAAAGCCGCCCGAGATACCATAACCCATGCCGATTACCTCGCCAGTCTCGCCGAGGGGGAACTAGGCCAGCGCCGTGATCGCGCTACGATCCGCCGGATCAAAAGCGCCCGCTTTCCGGTGGTGAAAACTGTCGACCAGTTCTCCTGGAGTTGGCCGAAAAAGATCAATCGCATGGCGGTTCAGAACCTCTTCCGTCTCCAGTTTCTGGACGACCACGCGAATATAATTCTGCTCGGGACTGTGGGCATTGGCAAAACACATCTTGCCACCGCCCTTGGCTATACCGCCTGTCTTGCCGGTAAATCGGTACTCTTCGCAACGGCGATAGATACTATCAACACCCTTGCTGCGGCACAGGCAGCCAGTAAACTCAAAATCGAACTCAAAAAGTATCTCTCGCCACAAGTACTTATTCTCGACGAACTCGGCTATTTACCGATTGACAAGCACGGCGCCGATCTACTCTTCCAGGTCATCAGTCAGCGCTACGAACGAGGTTCAACCATCATAACCTCAAACAAAGCCTTCAAAAACTGGCCGGAAATCTTCAACAACGACAGTACACTTACCTCGGCTCTACTCGACCGGCTCCTGCATCATGCTGAAACCCAGGTTATCGAGGGAAAAAGCTATCGCATGAAAGATCTGATAGAAGCCTGAGGAAAACAAAGCCGCCGGCCTCGGTAAAAACTGAAGTCGGCGGACTGTTGTCACAACATTTTTAAAGTGCCACGTTTACTACATTTTCACGGAACCGCTAGCACACGCGGGCTAATCATACTATGAAACAGATATATCATAGCCCTTATCAGCGTAAAACAGGTAGGCCATACGTTAAGGTTAACCGTGCTCAGGTTGCTTACCGGCAGGCAATAATCAATCACGCTTTTGTGTCTGTGCCGACCTTATTCACTGCCCCACGAGTAATGGACCGCATCTTTGGGTATATCAATGGCGAGGCAATTAAGACGGTATTAGGTGAAATCTTATGGGCAACAACTGGTAAGCGGTAGTGATGCCCCCTGCCCCCTTACGTAGTGCACCAACCAGCATGTTAATGGTAGTCATAACACGGTCATCCCAATCTGTTTGTCTCACGGGTCCTCCCTGGCCTACTTTCATGCGGGCCGCAAAGCTCGCGAGCTTTTTTTAAGTATGAACTTTTTTTGAGCGCGGAAAGATGGAGAGGGTTGTAATAGCAGGAAGTGATGATCAACTGGGCGAGCGGTCCATGATATTTCCAATCAGTGTGCAAAGTTCCATGATGATGCAAAAAACCTTCTCTGCCTAAGAAGGTTTTTTTTTGAGTTGGG
Organism: uncultured Geobacteraceae bacterium; assembly: GCA_903862245.1. Classification (GTDB taxonomy): domain Bacteria; phylum Desulfobacterota; class Desulfuromonadia; order Geobacterales; family Pseudopelobacteraceae; genus JACRCG01. Next base: position 4,045 of record CAIOXL010000005.1, read on the forward strand.
CTGGGTGTCCTCCAGGCCCACTGGTCAAAATGCTTCACCACCGGTTGCTGGCGGGAGGCTTCAACGCTCGGGATGGTCGCTGACCGCGCCGGCCTGAGGGAGCTGTCTGGCGGCCGCCTCTGGTCCCTGAGCTCCGGATCCCGGCGGCAGGTCCCCTGGGAAGAACAATGCTTTACGCGCCCTGGTCCGAAATCCGGTCGGGCCTGCGTTTTTCCGATTTTTCGTAGCTGCGACTTGTGATTTTTCGATATCTGCCTTGGGCGTCGGCTAATAAATCCAATTTACCGGGAATATATGTTTGGAGACCTCGGACTATCTGACCGAATCTCCACGGGGTATATCCTATGTCGTGGTACTGGCCGGGGCTGCGATCTGTAGAAACTCACCGAGGCGTTGTTCGTGGCCAGTTCAGCGCAAGGTAGGAACCCGATCGAGCTGGGATATGTCTGACCCGCGACTGGGAGGCTGATTGCTTCAGGGTATCGTAGTGCCTGGCGACAGCCTCTGGTCCCTGAGCTCCGGATCCCGGCTGCAGATCCCCGAGTAGCAATGCCTTGATGTCCTGGTCAGGCGGCCTATGATGCTATGGCTTCACCACCGGTTGCTGGCGGCGGCATCAACGCTCGGGGTGGTAGCTGATCACACCGGGCTGTTGCCGCTGCCTGATGGCGTACGCGCACTTTGTAATGTAAGTTTATGGAAATATCTTTAATTTGTGACCACCTGTGACCACTTGTGCAGACTTTGTTTTATTTGGCATTCACAGGCATAACATACTTATATTATTATCTTCTTTTTTTATTGTGACTACTGTGAATAGTAAAATATAGAATATAAGTAATGAAGAAAAAAACGTATAAGAGGAAAAAATACACAGATAGTGGTCACACTGTACTCACATCTAATAGACTAAATATATTAGATAGTTAAGTGTGTGACTACTTGTGACCACTCATGCCTTAGTATGCTGGATGGAATTTTTGTGGGGAAGGGCACAAAATCAGGCGCGGCAGGTCCCCTGGGAAGAACAATGCCTTGATGTCCTGGCCAGGCAGCCTATGATGCTACGGCTTCACCACCGGTTGCTGGCGGCGGCATCAACGCTCGGGATGGTAGCTGATCACGCCGGGCTGTTGCCTCTGCCTGGTGGCCGCCACTAATGCTTGACGAATGGCTGAGTGAACTATTTATTTGCGTGTTGCTAACCACATTTGTATTTCACTCATTCTCCATCCAATAGCGCCAACTGATAAATGCACACGTTTTGGAAATTTTCCGGTTTTTTCAAGGCGCCATATTGTCGTGAGTGAAAGTCCGGTTATTGTAGAAATATCGTGCGAACGGATGATATGTTCTTGATCTGGCATAGCTATAAGCCTCCAAGATTTTGTGTGTGGCAGTGTTGATGAACATGATTCCAAATTCACTTAATACTTTGCCATCAAGGTTCAGTCAAGTAAAAATACTTAGGCTACTACCGCAAAAACACTTAAACAACAATACGTTACATAAATACACTTATTGAGGGGTTGGTAGGACATATCAAGCGAGGTTATGAGTTGGAGGGTAATGTACACGTTTTTATTACACCACTGACTACACCACACACAAAAAAGCACCTACAGAATTAACTGTAAGTGCTTGAAATTGCTGGTCGGTGAGACTGGAATCGAACCAGCGACCCCCTGCTCCCAAGGCAGGTGCGCTACCAGGCTGCGCTACTCACCGACGAAAGAGTGATTGTATAGCACGGCACCGGCACTGAAGCAAGACAATAATTATTTTTCCGAACTTTCCTTCTCCAGAGAAATCCGCCATTCCTTCACCAGAGTTTCATAATTCAAATCGTAGTCTTTAAGCGCAGCCACGATTGACTCATCAAACGAAAGTCCCCCCCCCAGACCGGTCAAAATCTGTTTGACCCGGTGCCAACCGTATGTCTCAACCAGATAGTTAACCAGGGAATAGCTCTGCTGGTACGCCAGCGTTGCATTGGCAGTAGAAAAATCCTTGAAACTGGTTTCCAGCTTTTTGAATCCAACCAGCTTGCTTTTGTCGATTTTCGGCAACGCACGATTATACTGAGTGCGCCCGAACATTTCCGCTATCCCCTCGTTCAGCCAGAGTGGGCAGTTGCCGCGCGTCAACTCGAATACAACCACATGGGCGTACTCATGGAATAAAATACCCCGGATCCCCGGAGTTACCTCATTCATGACACCAAACGGCAGGCGGATTTTTCCGTCATAAAATCCTCCCGACCAATCGGGGGAATCAGTGACGGTTTTGTAATCTGCCCGTTTGTAGATGCGCACCGGAATCCTGGCCTCCGGAAACAGTCCGAGTTCGGCGCCGATCACATTGGCGGCCGATTCCAGCACTGAAAGGATTGACCGGGCAAATGTGCTGTCTACGCCCGGATCGTATGTCAGGTCAAAGCGGGAACTGTGCCCGCGATCCATTCCGGACTCGACGGTATTTTCCTTACGGGTTTTTACGAGGAGGTCGGCAATTTCCTTACGACCGGGAGCAAGTTTGACAGCCTGTTCCAACAATTCCAAAGCCTGCGGAATATGGTCAGTATCAATCTCCACAAGGCCAAGAAAATAGAGCACCTCCACCGAGCCCGGCTTGCGTGTTTTTGCCAGCTCAAGCTCATACCGCGCCACATCATATTTTTTCAGATGGAAGTTGCAGATGCCGCGCATCGTAATTGTGCCAACATCCTCCGGGTAAAGTTCCAGAGTCTTGCTGAAGCTCTCATCCGCCTGTTCGTAACGTTTCTGTTTATAAAGATGGTGGCCAAATGCCGCATAACCTTCAGCCAGACTTCGTTTAAAGGTGGGATTAAGGGGGAAGAGTTGGTAGGCCTCTCGCAGTTGTTCAATACCCTTTTCAAACTCTCCGCGCTGCAGCAACTCGCGGGCAGCACCAACCTGCGCGGCCGGATTGCTGTCTACCGAGCCGGCGATAGCCGGCGTCAAGAGCAGCAGCACGCCGAAAACAGCCCGGAGAGCCCAGGATACTGTTGTTTTCAGGAGATTCATTGGCCGGCAAGAAAAGTGCGAATGGCTGCCGCAATCCCGGCACTGTCCAATCCCAGCATGGCACGCTGTTCCTGCTGTTCACCCTGGGGAATGTAGGAGTCGGGATAGCCGAGACGAAGGACCCGTGTGCCGTTCAGGGCCCGCTGTTCAAACAGTTCAAGAATCGCAGAACCGAAACCGCCCTGCAGTACATTTTCCTCAATCGTTATGACAATCCGGCATTTCTCTGTCAGCTCAAGAATCAACGCTTCGTCAAGTGGTTTCACAAAGCGGGCGTTGACAACCGTCAGGGCTATACCTTCCGCCTCAAGAGCAGCAGCAGCGTCCAGCGCCGGATAGACCATCGTGCCGAGGGCAAAGATCACGGCGCTGTCTCCGCTCCGCAGCAGTTCGCCCCGCCCGATCGGAATTGTTTTGAGCGCTTGATCCAGCGCAACCCCGTAGCCATTGCCCCGGGGATAGCGGACCGCTGCCGGACTGCCCAGACTGATGGCGGTGGCCAGCATGTGCTGCAGCTCGTTTTCGTCCTTGGGCGCCATAAGTGTCAGGTTCGGCAGATGACGCAGATAAGAAAGATCAAAGGCACCATGATGGGTAGGACCGTCGCTGCCGACGACGCCGCCCCGGTCGATGGCAAAGGTTACCGGGAGGTTTTGCAGACAGACGTCATGGCACACCTGATCGTAGGCACGCTGCAGAAAACTGGAATAGACGGCGAACACCGGCCGGTATCCCCCGGCAGCCAGACCTGCAGCAAAGGTAACGCCATGCTGTTCCGCTATGCCGACATCAAAAAAACGATCAGGAAATTCTTTGGAGAATCCGGTCAGGCCGGTTCCGTCCGGCATTGCTGCAGTAATAGCGGTAATCCGGTCGTCCTCTGCGGCCAGCTTGCAGAGTGCGGCGCCAAAAACAGCGGTATAAGAGGCGGCTCCCCCCTTCCCTTTCAGCACCTTGCCGGTCTCGATTTCAAACGGCCCTACTCCGTGGAACAGCGCCGGATTATCTTCCGCCGGCTTGTAGCCCTTTCCCTTCGTCGTCAGAACATGGATAAGCACCGAATTATCGAATTTTTTAACATTTTCAAGAGTTTCAATCAGTGCCGGCAGGTCATGCCCGTCTATCGGCCCGATATACTCAAAGCCGAATGCCTCGAACAGCATGCCGGGGGTAAACAGCCCCTTAAATGACTCCTCCATCTTCCGGGCCATATGCAGGACCCCTTTGCCGACATCAAGCCGTTTGAGGAACGACTCGGTGCTTTTCTTGAAACGATGGACAAACTCGCTCGAAGCGGTGCGGGAAAGAAAGTTGGAAAGGGCACCGACATTTTCAGCGATGGACATCTCATTATCGTTCAGGATTATAATCATGTCCTTGTTGAGGTGCCCGGCATGGTTGATCCCCTCATAGGCGATGCCGCCGGTCATGGAACCGTCGCCGATAACCGCCAGCACCTTGTTCCTGCGTCCATCCAGGTCGCGGGCGGCGGCAAAACCGGTGGCCGCCGAAATGGAGGTAGAGGAATGACCTGCGTCAAAGACATCGTGCAGTGATTCATGCCGCTTGGGAAAGCCGCTGATCCCGTCCAGGGTACGGAGCGTGTCGAATCTGCCGAGCCGCCCGGTCAGCAGCTTGTGCGCATAGGCCTGGTGTCCCACATCCCACATGATCTTGTCCGCAGGGGTCGTAAAAACCCTGTGCAGGGCAATGGTTAACTCGACGACCCCGAGAGAGGGAGCCAGATGCCCGCCGTTGGCAGCACAGGTTTGTATAATTGTCCGGCGCAGGTCCGCAGCAACCTCAGGCAGACGGGATGTGGGGAGCCGTTTAAGATCTTCCGGTGAATGTATTGATTCAAGGATTGACATGCGTTTTTCCGTAATTTTCTGGTTTGAAATAATTTCAGTTTTTACGCTGTACGATATAGCGGGCAATTTCCCGTAACGGATCTGCTTCCGCGCCAAAAACAGCCAATGCCCCCAGCGCCTCATCCATCATGAACTGTGCCTCTTCCTTTGCAGCAGCCAGACCGATCACCGCCGGATAGGTGGCCTTGCCGCGGGCTTCATCACTGCCGGCATCCTTGCCTATTTCTTCGGTCGTCCCCTCAATATCGAGAATGTCATCGGCAATCTGGAAGGCAAGCCCGGCAGCCTCACCATAGCGGGTGATCGCCGCCAGCTTGTCACCGACGGCCCCCCCGAGCCGTGCCCCGGCCACAACCGACGCCTTGATGAGAGCCCCGGTTTTATGGGTATGAATGTACTGAACCGTTGCCAGATCAATATCTCCGCGCCCTTCACTCTCCATATCGATGACCTGGCCACCGACCATACCATAGGAACCGGCGCAGGTTGCAATCTCATGAATTACCGCCAAAAGCGCCGACGGTTCGCAGCCGCCGGTAAAGCGCGGATCACTGACCAGCTTGAAAGCCTCCGTCAGCAGCGCGTCTCCGGCCAGAATGGCGATCGCCTCACCGAACACCTTGTGATTCGTCGGGTTGCCGCGCCGGAAATCATCGTCATCCATGGCCGGCAGGTCATCATGAATCAGCGAATAGGTATGAATCATCTCCATGGCACACGCAGCCGGGACCGCTCGTCCGGTATCCCCGCCAACCGCCTGGCAGGCTGCCAGCATGAGGATCGGGCGCACCCGTTTGCCGCCGGCGAAAATCGAATAGCGCATCGCCTTGTGGACACTGTGCGGCAGCTCGGTCTCCTGGGGTAAAAAGGTGTCAAGCGCCGCATCAATGCGGGCGCACTGTTCTTTCAAATAGGCTTTCAGATCCATCCTCTGTTCCTTTTTTCTTCAGTTTTCCCCGGAGTCAAAGGGCTCACGTTTCAGGGACCCGTCCTTCTGCTTCAGAAGCACCTCGACCCGCCGTTCAGCATCGTCAAGCCTGCCGGAACAGAACGCCGCATGTTTTACCCCCTCTTCAAAGGCTTTCAGGGAGTCTTCCAGCGTCAGCGAACCGGTTTCAAGGCGCTTTACAATTTCTTCCAGTTTTTTCAGGGATGCTTCAAATTTATCAATAGCCATGGTCATTATCTCACTTTACCGGTGTGTGATTTTATACGGATACGGCAACGTGCGTCAAGCATTGCCGGTTTCGAGCGATTCAACCCGGCAGCGGGCCCGCCCCCTGTGCAGTTGCAGCAGCAGCAGTTCACCCACTGTCACGGCAGCGGCATCGGTCACCACCGTACCATCGTCTGCGCGGGCTGCAATTGCATAGCCGCGGGCAAGCGTGTTAAGCGGAGAAAGGACGTCAAGGCGCGCGGCGTTGTCGCCAAACAACTGCCGAAGTATCTCCAGCCGCTGCACCAGCGAATGTTCCGCCCGAGCCGTCAGCAGCGCCAGCCGCTGCCGCAGCGTAGCGATACGTACCGCTGGGTCATTATGCTGCAGTTCCCCCTGCAAACGTTCAAACCGGTCGCGGCGACGCGAGACAGCGACGTTCAACCCCAGCTCCAGCCTTCCGGTCAGGTCGTCCAGCCGCTGGGCCAGGTGTCCCAGCATCGTACGCGGATCATGCAAAGCCCTGCGCAGCCCTTCAACGCGACCGTCATATCCGGCCAGCAGATTCTCCAGCGATCGCTGCAGCCGGTGTGACAATGCGTCTATCTGACCACGCAGCTCTTCAGCACTGGCAATGATCAGTTCAGCGGCAGCAGACGGTGTCGGTGCCCGCAGATCAGCCACAAAATCACAGATCGTCCAGTCAGTTTCGTGACCGACGGCCGAGACCACCGGAATTTTTGAACGGTACACGGCGCGGGCTACAACCTCCTCGTTAAACGCCCACAGATCCTCCAGCGAGCCGCCCCCCCGACCGACAATAAGGACATCTACCGCAGCCAGCCGGTTCATCTCGTCAATCGCCCGGGCAATCTCGACGGCAGCACCTTCACCCTGTACGCGCACCGGGTAGAGCAGCACCTCCAGCGAGGCAAAACGCCGCTTCAGCACCGTCAGAATATCGTGTATAGCAGCACCCGTCGAAGAGGTGATGACACCAAGTGTGCGGGGAAAACGGGGCAGAGATATTTTGTGCGTCTCATCAAACAGCCCTTCGCGCCCCAGTTTTTCCTTTAGCTGGACAAATGCGGTCTGCAGGGCACCGATACCGGCTGGTTCCGCATATTCGGTGATCAGCTGGTATTCACCGCGCTGGTCATACACGGAAATACGACCGCGCACAATCAGCGCCATCCCGTCCGTCAGTCTGAATTTGAGATTTTTTACGCTCCCCTTGAACATCACACAGCGCAGCTGGGCGGCAGCGTCCTTGAGCGTGAAATAACAGTGACCAGAGGAAGGGTAGGATGCATTTGAAACCTCCCCCTGCACCCAGAGCTGCTCGAAGTTTTCCTCAAGCACCCCGCGAAGGAGAGATGTCAAACGACTGACGGTAAGAATTGTTTTTTCAGAAAATAAATCAGTATTCATGCGAATAATGGCCAACCACGTACTAGCCGAGGTGTGATGGATGGGGGCGAATGATCACGCATGAGCCGTGGTTTGATCCTTCAACACATCCAGCACCCATGCATTGATACTCTTGCCGTGGGCTGCTGCTTGTATAGCAAGCCTTTCGTGCAGATCAGGCGGCACACGTAGATTGAATTTGCCGGAAAAGTGCTTGCGTGGTTCAATACCCCGCACCTGGCATGCGTCCAGGAATACCCGAAGAGATATTTCACCTTCTTTACGAAGGCCGGCAATATCTGATGCATAGAAGTCGGCGCCACCGTTGAGTCCTACAAACTCCCCGCGAAACATATCAATCTCTTCATCGTATGCAACGACAGCATTGTAACCGTTTATTGTCAGTGTGTTCATGGCATCACCCCATTCTCTTCAAGCCATTTTCTGATTGACGATAC
>CAIOXL010000006.1 GCA_903862245.1 uncultured Geobacteraceae bacterium
AGCACATCACAGTAACCAGAGTCAAAATCCGAGATAAAAATCCAAATGGTAGCAGAGCAGACGCGGTTTAGTTCAACAACAGTTTATGCGGTGGTTCCGCTGACGCTACACACCGCATAAACTCTTAATTCGTTGGTGAAGCAAAATGGAGATGTAGTAGAACAACACCGCTCCTGTTTTGTCAATAGTAAATAACTGTCATCAGGCCGAAACAATCTAATGGTGATCACCTACTTCCGCACAAAAATCTCCCTGGCGAGGTTTGAGTCTATGGCAAACTCCGAATACCCTACCTTGAAAATATACGACGGATATGCCTGTATCAGAATTATCCGATTACCCGGCAGAACGCCCATGGCCATCAGCTTCTGCATCTTTTTGTTATCATCGGTCTGGATATAGGCGATTTCCCCCTCCTGCCCCGATTTGAATTCCGTTAACGGTACTACCCCCAGGTCCCCATCGGCCCGGGCCTGATGGCAGCATTCCCCCGGCGGAATCGGATTGCCGTGGGGACAGGTTGTGGGGTGATTGAGCATGGTGCAGATTTTGACATCTACCCCCTCGTTTAATAGATGCTCAAACTGGCATGCCTTATAATCACCGTCCTCACCACGGATGTTGAGAACGTCCATCATCAGCCGTTCTGCCAGACGGTGGCGACGAATGGTCATCCGCCCTTCATCCCTCCCCTCCGGCCTGAAGTACACCATCCCCCCCCTGATTTCGATCAGCGCCCGCTCCGTAAGTTCACGATAGGCAGGATCCTCAAGAGAAATGCCGGTACTCTGCGGGTCCAGTGAAGACAATTTACCTTCTTCGACTGCGATCCAGAGCGCTTCAAGTATTTCTTCTGCATTATCAGATAGTTTCATTTAGAATCCCCCGTACCAGTAAAAAGTGAACGAATTGTCTTGAAAAATTGCGGTTCCAGCGGATTCTTGTAATTACAGCGCGGGCAGTGAATCGAATGACACCCGCCGGGACATCCGCCGCACCCCTGTTTACCGTCGCTTTCGTCAAATTCATAACTGCAGAATCCACACTTCATAGCTAATAAACCCTTTAACTTCATTCAGTGACCGGATCGGCCATACCAATGGCAATGCTTATGCCAGAAGCCCGGTCAGCAGCAAAAACTGATTCAGTACATATCCGCTGCCAAAAGCCAACAGACTGACAAACAAGCCGATCCCCCCCGCCACTTTCCAGCCACGCTCTTTTTTCATAACAAGAAACTGAGCAACGCAGGGGATAAACAGAGTCAGTGTCACAGCGGCAACAGTAAGCTGACGGGCATCCAGCAGCCCCTGTGTTTGAAGATCATACAACCCCGCAGCACCATAATCGCGCCGAAAAAAACCGAAAATAAATGCCACTGCGGCTTCTTTGGGAAGACCGATAGAAGCCATGACAGGAGTCATGGCGCTTACTGCGGTGCCAAAAAAACCGGTGATCTTGCCAAGCCAGAGCAGAACTGAGGCGATGACAAACAACGGCAATATTTCAAGAAAATACCACTGCATACGGGTATAGGTCTTTGTCAGAACATTGGACAGCTGCGGCAGCCGCATGGGAGGCAGCTCCATGTAAAACATCGGGGCTTCCCCCGGCATGATTCTGGCTGCCAGAAAACCAACCAGTATAAAAATCAGCAGTAGACAGACACTCCAGACCGCCAGGGCACCGGGTGCCTTGGCGAGAAGAGCGATGATCACACCCAGCTGAGCGGAACAGGGAATCGCCAGTGCCAGAAGGAGTGTTGCGATAACCCGCTCCCGTACCGTTTCCAGAGTGCGGGTCACCATGGTTGCCATTGTATCGCAACCAAAGCCCAGAACCATCGGAATAACCGCCCGGCCGGTGAGACCAAAGTGTTTGAATAACCGGTCCACCAGCAGTGCCAGACGGGGAAAATAGCCGGTATCTTCAAGAAACGAGAAGAAGATGAAGAATGTTGCCACAATCGGCAGAATGATTCCCACCGCGTAGCGGATGCCGAGCGTAATGATGCCGTACTCACCGACAAACAGCTCTTGGATAATTTCCCAGGGAATCAGCCCCTTCACGACGGTAACCATCCAAGGGTTGATTCTCTCGACAAACAGCTGCTTCTCCAGAAGATCCACCACCGTGCCGGCACCAAATTCACCAACAAATTTGTACAGGCCGAAGTAGAGTACCACCAGCAGCATCGGAATACCGGTCAACGGACGCACAGACCAGGTGGACAGGCGCTCCGCCAGCGTTATTATCTGCTGTTCAGGAGGCACAAATACACCGTTGATGAGATTTTTCACCGCTGAGTTCCGCTGTAATGAAAGATCGAGATGAAAGGATTCGCGCCGCTCGAAAGCCTTTTCACGCACTTTTTCGGCCAGAACAGCGTACCCCTCCCCTTCATGGTGCCGAACCAGTTCTGTTATCTCCTCATCCTGCTGCAGCAGCAAAATGGCCAGTGAACGATGCGACAGCAGATATTCCCCCGCCATCAACCCGGTCACTTCACTGATATCATGTTCAAGGAGACGGTTGTATGGAAAGCACCGCGTGCCTTCCGGGTGTCTGTCGTAGGAGCTGATCGCATTCCGGATTTCATCCAAACCGCGCTTTCTGGCGGTAGCGGCACCGATAACCGGAATACCGAGACGCTGCTCAAGCAGTTTCAGATCTATAGACAGCCCCATCCTATCAGCCTCGTCCATGATGTTGACGATCAGAATAACCGGAAGATTGGCTTCAATCAGCTGAAGAGTCATTGCCAGCATCCGTTCCAGGTTGCGGGCATCAAGCACATGCAAAACGATATCCGGAGTCTCATGCAGCAGAATTTCGCGGGCAACACGCTCTTCTTCAGTAATGGTATGGATGGAGTACATTCCCGGAGTATCAATCACCTGCCAGTCCTGGCCGTTTATGACTGCATTGCCGCGTGATACTTCAACAGAAGTGCCAGGATAATTGGAAACGGTGACATACGAACCGGTAAGAACATTGAAGAGCACACTTTTCCCGACATTGGGATTACCGACCAATGCCAGCTTTCTGGCGCCTTTTACACTCTTGAGATTATCTGATCCCTCACTGCAGCAAGTTGCCATACAAACGTCCTTTTATGCTTTTGAAATTCATTTTCATTTACTACACAAAAAAAAGCCCGATTCGGTCAACAGGAACCGGCTTACCGGCAATTCAGGTGCGACAGGCGGCACACAAACCGTATATCTCGAGTTTATGACTTCGAATAAAAAATCCGTGACGCAGAGCGATGTCTTTCTGCAGATTTTCTATAGTCTCATCTTCAAATTCAATAATCGCGTTACAGCCGGTACAGACAAGGTGGTCGTGATGCTCGCCGACCACGACATGCTCATAGCGGGTCTGGCCGTCATGCAGCAGGACTTCACGCGCAAGGCCGGACTCGGCAAAAAGTTTGAGCGTGCGGTACACTGTGGCCTGGCCGATGCCAGGATTACTTGATTTTACTTTGAGATAAAGTTCTTCGACGCTGATATGCTGATGAGTGGAGAGAAAGATATCGAGGATGATATCCCGCTGGCGGGTTGAGCGAAGTCCTTTGGCTGCAGCAAAACTATTAAATGCCTTCTTCTTCTCAAGTATCATGCGCCCTCCTTATTGAACTTGGTTATCAATATAAGGAGGGCGTAGAAATAATACAAGAGAAAAATTCAGACAGAAAATAACTACGCTTTAGGAGCAGTAAGCAGGTGCCGGCCCACCCAGTTCCGGGCAAACTGATACGCGGTGCGGCCACACCGCTTGCTTTTTTCATGTGACCACTGAATTGCATCCCGCTCGATTTCGCTGCTCCAGTTGATATGCACCTTGCGTAGCGAGCATTCCTTTTCAACATTCAAGCGAACCGCATCCAGATAGCGATCCTGGGAAAACGCATAAAAGGCAACCCATATACCGAAACGATCGGAGAGAGAAACTTTCTCTTCCATCGCTTCGCTCTGCTGGAGTTCCCCTTTGACAAATTTGCCCCCAAGGTGGTCTGATTCATATTCCGGCAACAGGTGGCGCCGGTTGGAGGTAACGTAAATGAGGACATTTTCCGGAGCCGAATACACCGAGCCGTCAAGAGCGCTCTTCAGCATTTTGTAGCTCAATTCCCCGACTTCGAACGTCAGGTCATCGCACAGCAGAATAAACCTGTACGGCTGGTTCTCAACTGCGGTGAAAATTTCGGACAGGTAGATCAGGTCCTCTTTTTCAACCTGTATAAAACGTAGCCCCTGAGAGGCAAATTCATTCAGCAGTGCTTTAACCAGCGATGATTTTCCTGAACCACGCGACCCCCAGAGCAGGGCATTATTTGCCGGCAACCCTTCAAGAAACTGTCGCGTGTTGTTGACCATGATCTCTTTCTGTTCTTCTACGCCCAGCAGTTCCTTCAGCGTCGTTGTATCGGTGACACGAACCGGCTCCAGATAGCCTGAAAATGAGTGCCGCCGCCAGTTTGCTGCGGGGCAGTGTGCCCAGTCAATCGGGGCGACCGCTTTAGGAAGAAGCATTTCAACGGAACTCAGTACACGTTCAAGTCGTGCAACAACATCGGGTTTCAAGTTAAACATTATTCAGGCTCTCTCTTTTTAAAATATATTTTCCGCTAACTATCCGGTAACAGGCACAAAAATGCGGTCCAACTGTATACGTCATCAAACTGTATGCTGTCAAACTAAAATCCTGAACGAATCTTATGTTGCTATTTGCGCGTGTTTTTATATAAAAAGGAGCGACAGCTATGGTGACCATAGTAGATTACTGAATGCCGGATGTTCGTGGAGACCTATGAAAATCAATGATTCTATCAACCGGAGTGGGCAATTCATCTCACTTGAATTTTTTCCGCCGAAAACCCGTGAAGATTGGCCGACTTTTTTCCAGACAGTGCAACGTCTTTCAGAGCTGAATCCACTGTTTGCCTCGGTAACCTACGGCGCCGGGGGCAGTACCAATGCCGACTCCCTCGAGATCGTTACGCGCCTGCAGAATGAATACGGGCTGGAAACAATGGCTCACCTGACATGTATCGGTTCAACAACAGACGAAATCAAGCAGTTCCTGAGTGATCTGACCGCCGCCGGAGTTACTAATGTTCTGGCGTTACGCGGTGATCTCCCCCTGGATGAAACCGCCGTTACTTCGCCCGACTCGTCCCTGAAGCATGCCTCCGATCTGGTCAGCTTTATTCACTCTTCCTTCCCCGGAGTCGGCATCGGGGTAGCCGGATATCCCGAGGTTCATCCTGAAGCGGTTACCCTGGAGTCTGATCTCTCTTTTCTGAAACTCAAGCTGGAAAACGGTGCCGATTTTGCAGTAACGCAACTGTTTTTCGACAACAACCTGTACCATAATTTCGTGAAGCGGGCGCACGCAGCGGGGATTACCAAACCGATTATCCCCGGTATTCTGCCTGTTGTCAGCCTTAAGGTTATTAAAAGGATTGTGTCGCTGTGCGGGGCATCCATACCGGCAGACTTTCTGGCAGAGCTGGAAAAAGCCGATCAGGCCGGGGGAGCAGCGGCGGTGCAAAAGGCGGGCATTGCCCATGCCCGGCGTCAGGTCCAGGAACTCCTGGACGCAGGTGTTCAGGGCGTACACATTTACACACTGAACCGGGCGGACGCTATTTTGGAACTGCTGGACGGGGTTGCTCCGCGATAGACGCCCCTATTTCTTTTTTTTGCTTTTGGGTGGGACTGAAGCCGGCTCATGGCTCGTGCGGCGATATCCGCAGTCACCAGGGAGCCAGCGCAGGGTTTGTACCAGTTCAGGAGTCAATTTTACGCAGCTTGGATTAATTTCAAAACGACGCCCATAAATTTTGCAGCGGCGGGTGACCACATCAAGAAAGCGGCAGGCGGTCTGGGTATAGAAAATCGTGCCCCGCTCATTTTCAATTTTCTCAAAACAGCAGCGCCCACACTGTCGGCAGCGGCTGTCCCACTGTGGATCTTCTGAGTCGATATCAGCCATACTTATTTTTTGCCCCTCTGACTCTTGGCCAGCAGCATTTCGCCAAACGTTCCCATCCCCTTGGGAGCAGTATCAGCCTGCCGGCGGAACTCGGTCAGCGAGGCTTCTTCCTCTGCGGCGGCACGGGCAGGACCGGCCAGAGCCAGTGATATACGACGGCTGCTGCGATCGATACTCTCTATTTTAACTTCAATCTGCTCCCCTTCTTTGACCACTTCGCGCGGATGGTTGATGCGCTTTCCTGAGCCGAGCTTCGAGATGTGAAGCAGGCCGTCAACTCCGTCCCCCAGGGTAACAAAGGCTCCAAAAGTATCCAGACGGGCAACCGTCCCCGCATGAAACGACCCTTCCGGAAATTTTGCCGGCACCAGTTCCCACGGATCTGTCAGGGTGTCCTTGATGCTCAGGGAGATTCGATCTTTTTCCGTATCAATTGACTTGACGACCACTTTCAACTGCTGACCGACACTCAACACGTCACGCACGTCTTTAACCCGGCTCCACCCAATTTCCGATACCGGGAGAAGCCCTTCAAGCCCCCCTATATCAACAAACGCGCCATAATCCTGAAGTGAGGTCACCGTACCGCTGACCGTCATTCCGACACTGATGCCGGCCTGCGCTTCTTCTTTCAGCCGCCGCTGCTCTTCTTCAAGCAGAGTGCGGCGGGAAACAACTATATTACGGCCGTTTTCGGCATATTCGCTGATCAGGAAAGTCAGCCGCATGCCGATCAGCGCTTCAGGGTTCTCAACTCTCCGGAGTGCAATCTGGGAGTACGGACAGAACGCACGGGTAGACCCGGCGAGTTTAATTTCATATCCCCCTTTGATCTCTTTTTCCACGACCCCTTCCACCGGAACCCGTGCCTGCCAGGCCTGCTCCAACTGGGAATTACCGGAAGCACCACCGCCGATTTTTGTCGTGAAACGCATTTCTCCGTGACTTGAAGAGAGGAAATAGGCGGTTATAGCGTCCCCTTCTTTCACGGTAAGGTTGCCATCTATATCAAGCAGTTCCTTCCGCTCAATAACCCCCTCCCCCTTCTGGCCGGTATCCATAAATACCCACTCAGAGCCGATTTTCAGAACTTTTCCGGTCAGCTTCTGCCCCGGCTCCAGCCAACTCCTGCCCTGGGTACTGCTCTGTTCAAACAGTGCGGCAAAACTGCCGTCCTCATTGTTATCAGCTTCTTCAAGAATGTCATCTTCACGATTATCACTGTCAGTCATCTCAGTTTTACTCCTTCAGTACATGTATTGGCCACGGGACTATACCATAACTGACCTGATAATCAATTGAGTAAGGAGCCTGCACGATAATTACAGCAACCAATACTGTTCGTTCGCTGTCAGTATTTTTTACACCATTCCCCTTGAAAACCGGAGGCGCTATGATTATGTTACATCCATCAGATTTCATCAAACCGAAGGAGAAGCAGCCGACATGTCAAAAACCACCAAACAATTCCAGACCGAAGTGCAACAACTGCTCGATCTGGTGATCCACTCACTCTATTCAAACAAGGATATTTTCCTCCGGGAACTTATTTCCAACGCTTCCGACGCCATTGATAAAATTCGCTTTGAATCCCATTCAGATGAGTCACTTCTTGAGGGGAACAGTGACTGGAAGATCAAGATTATTCCGGACAAAGTTGCCGGCACTCTGGTTATTCGCGACAACGGGATCGGCATGACCATGGCCGAAGTGGAAGATAATATCGGAACCATCGCCCGCTCCGGCACCAAAGCGTTCATGCAGTCACTCAAGGAAAAAGCTGACAGTAACAACCCTGAGCTGATCGGTCAGTTCGGCGTCGGTTTCTATGCCTCATTTATGGTGGCAGACCGGGTAACGCTGGAAACCCGCAAAGGGGGGGCAGTGACAGACGGGTGCCGCTGGGAATCTACCGGCGACGGCAGCTATACGGTCGAAGAGTGCACCCGGGAACTGCGTGGTACGGAAATAACCCTGCACCTTAAGGAAGAATTCAAGGAGTACCTTGATGAGTGGAAGATCCGCTCAATCGTAAAAAAATATTCCGACTACATCCAATATCCGGTTGTTATGGATGTAACCCGCAGCGAAACCCCCAAAGGGGCTGACGGCAAAGATATTGAAGGCGCCGGCACGATCGAAAAGACGGAAGAGCAGACCCTTAACTCAATGAAAGCCATCTGGGCCCGCGCCAAAAGCGATGTCACGGAAGAGGAATACACCGAATTCTACAAGCATGTTTCCCACGACTATGACGCACCGTTCCGCACCATCCACTTTTCCGCTGAAGGAACCAGCGAATTCAAAGCGCTGCTCTATCTGCCGGCGAAAAAACCGTTCGACATGTTCACAAATGATCGCAAAAAAGGGCTTCAGCTGTACGTCCGCAGAGTGTTTATCAGTGACAAGTGCGAGGAGTTGATCCCGGATTACCTCCGTTTTGTCAAAGGGGTTGTTGATTCATCTGACCTGCCGCTGAATGTTTCCCGGGAGATTCTCCAGGAAGATGTGCAGATCAAGCGGATTCAGAAAAGCCTGGTCGGCAAGGTTCTTTCTACCCTTGCTGAAATCAAAGAACAAAACTTTGACGAATACGTCACGTTCTGGAAGGAGTTCGGGCAGGTAATCAAAGAGGGGATGCACTTTGACTACGCCAACAAGGAAAAACTTCAGGAGCTGATCCTGTTTGAAAGCACCGCCACCGAAGCGGGCAACTTTGCCTCACTGAAAGAGTATGTCGGCAGGATGCCGGAAGGTCAGAAGGAAATATACTACATCACCGGTTCCAGCCGCGAAACACTTGAGCAGTCCCCCCATCTTGAGGCCTTCCGCGCCAAGGGGTTCGAAGTTCTCTTCCTGACCGATCCGGTTGATGAATGGGTTGTCCAGGCGATGACTGAGTACAGTGAAAAAGCGCTCAAAGCGGTTGACCGCGGTGATATCAGCCTGGATAGCGAAGAAGAGAAGAAGGAAAAGGATAAAAAACGCGAGGATGCCCAGAAGGAGTTCAGTGATCTTATTTCCCTGATCGGCGATCACCTCAAAGGCAAGGTCAAAGATGTCCGTTTCTCCAACCGGCTGACCGACAGCGCCTGCTGCCTGGTTGCCGATGAATATGGCATGAATGCCAATATGGAACGCATTATGAAAGCTATGAACCAGACGGTCCCGGACTCTAAACGGATTCTGGAGCTGAACCCTGACCACGCTATCCTGAAAGCCATGGCTTCAATCCACCTGAAAGATGCCTCAGCCCCGGCGCTGGCAGATTATGCCGACCTCCTCTACGACCAGGCGCTGCTGACAGAAGGCTCCACAATTAAAGACCCGCTCCGCTTTACCCGACTGGTAAGCGATCTGATGGTAAAAGCTGCCCAGTAATTTCACAGACAGCAGACAAAAAAACGGCCTCCGGGGATATACATTTCCGGAGGCCGTGTTGTGTGTGTCAATACACCGCAGGATCAGGTGAATCTATCATCGGGTTCAACCGGACAGCCAGAGAGAAGAGGTAGGGGTAGTCATGTTTCAAATGCTGCATGTACATAACCCATTCACGGGAAAGGTGCCCATATACCCGCTTGATATCGCCGTTTATATGGTCAATATCGCTGTGCGGCATATTCTCGAATGTTTCCCGCGCCTCAAGTTCTTCAACCAGATGAAAGACCGCCTGTTGATTGTAAAAATGTA
>CAIOXL010000007.1 GCA_903862245.1 uncultured Geobacteraceae bacterium
ACCGGGACGACCTCTTTGGGAATAACCCCCAGTTCGGCCTGGGCTTCACACGCCAGTGTTTCTATTTCGAGCCAGATGCGAAAACGGTTTTGAGCGGCCCATATCTGGGTCATTTCGGGGCGGGAATAGCGTTCGATCATGCAGAGCTCCTCGTTGTATATGTGGATGACATTATAGTTCCATTAGTGCGCTGGCGTGGTACTGATCACCAATGACAATGCGCGGGGCACAGATAGTCTGATCGGCAAGGAATGTCCGGGCGATGCGCGCCACGTGGTCCGGATGATTGTTCACCTCGGACAGATGGGCCATAACCAGTACTTCCAGCCCTTCATGGGCAACTTCATGGAGCAGTTCCAGCGATTCTTCGTTGGAAATATGCCCGTGACGTGACTTGATGCGCTGTTTCAGCTCCCATGGGTAGGGACCGTTCATCAGCATATCGACGTCGTGGTTCGCTTCAAGATTAAGAAAGCGGCAGCCGCGCAGTTTTTCGGCCACCAGACGCGTAACGATCCCAAGGTCCGTAACGCAGGCGGAGCGACCCTCGCGGGACTCCACCACAAAGCCGACCGGATCGCAGCTGTCGTGGGTAATCGGAACCGGATCGATCATCACATCCCGGAAGGCGACCGCCGAACCGGATTCGAACTCGGATACCTGCGTCTTCTGGAGATATTTGTCCGCCCTGGCGCGGACCAGATGGCTGACAAAAACCGGCACCCTGAACTTCCGCGCAAAAGAGCCGGCACTGCGGATGTGGTCGATATGCTCATGGGTTACCAGCACCGCATGGATTGTTGCGGCATCAACGCCAACACCTTCCAGGCGGAGCAGCGTCTCGCGCAGCGACAGGCCGGCATCTATCAGGATGCGGGTATCGCCGGTCTCAAGATAGAGACTGTTACCCTTGCTCCCGCTCGCCAGCGAACAGATTTTCACTCAGGCTCCAGGATTTTCAGGTTAATGATGCGCCGGCAGGTAAGTGCGGGCCATAACTGAGGAATTGCTACAGGACATTTCTCGCACCAGGGTGTTTTTTCGACACAGATTCAAGCGCTGTTTATACACCGAAGAGCACCAGAGTTTCAAGATTTATCGTCGTAAAGCTGGGGGCACGCTTCAAATTTCAGAGATATTCGATCCGGTTATTTCAGTATCGGGGAAATCGTTGTAAATCCACTCTTCAACCCGCTCCAACAGTTGGCGCGAGATGGTTTTAGCCGGGCTGACCGTAACAAAAGCGAGCACCGCCACCGAGGCATTATCCTGGCGGTCAACCTCGGCACAGGCGACGTTAAAGCGGTTTCGGGCCCGACCGAGAATACTCTTCACAACGCCGCGTTTTTCTTTGAGGGAGCGGGCCTGCAGCGACAGGTGGATTTCAAGGCAATGGATGAACATGCCCTAGAATTCACAGTGCCGTGGCGTGCGTGGAAAGGGGATCACGTCGCGGATGTTTTCCATACCGGTAAGATACATGACAAGCCGTTCAAAGCCGAGTCCGAAACCGGCGTGGGGACAACTCCCCCAGCGGCGGCTGTCCAGATACCACCAGAGAGGTTCCCGGGCAATCCCCATCTCGGCCATCCGGAGTTCCAGGCGATCAAGACGCTCCTCCCGCTGGCTGCCGCCGATGATTTCACCGATCTTCGGCACCAGCAGATCCATGGCCGCCACGGTACGGCCGTCATCATTCTGCCTCATGTAAAAGGCCTTGATATCCTTGGGATAATTGAGAATGAACGTCGGACCGCCAACTATCTCCTCGGTAATGTACCGTTCATGTTCCGTCTGCAGATCCAGCCCCCACTGGACCGGGTACGCAAAAGTCGCATCTGAACGCTGCAACCGATCAATGGCATCCGCATACTCCATCCGGACAAAATCAGCCTCGGCAATCTTCCGTATCCGTTCGATCAGGCCGTTTTCAACATGCCGGTCAAAGAACGCCATATCGTCAGCACATTCTTCAAGGGCAAAACGGCAGAGGTATTTGACAAACTGTTCCGCCAGTTCAGCATTGTCGGCCAGGGTGGCAAACGCCATCTCCGGCTCTATCATCCAGAACTCGGAGGCATGCCGGGCGGTGTTGGAGTTTTCGGCCCGAAATGTCGGCCCAAAGGTGTAAATATCACCAAACGCCAGGGCATACAGCTCTCCCTCAAGCTGGCCGCTGACCGTCAGGGCGGTTTTCTGGCCAAAAAAATCCTGCCTGAAATCCACTTCACCGTTCAGAACAGGAGGTGCTGCGGCATCCAGTGTGCTGACGCGGAATAATTCACCGGCACCTTCACAGTCACTGGCGGTAATGATCGGGGTATGGACGTACAGAAAGTTCTGTTCAGCAAAGAACCGGTGAACCGCCTGGGCAAGACGTGACCTGAGGCGGAACACCGCACCGAAGGTGTTGGTGCGGGGACGCAGGTGTGAAATCGTCCGGAGATATTCGAACGTGTGACGTTTTTTCTGCAGCGGGTAGCTTTCATCGGAACTGCCGATCAACAGCACCGACTGCGCAGCCAGTTCCCATGTTTGACCGGAAGCGGGGGATTCAACCAGTGTGCCGGTTACGGTAACGGCAGCCCCGGTCCCCATACGGCAGACCCGGCTGAAATCAGGCAGATCGGATTGAACCACCACCTGCATGCCGTCAACGGTCGAACCGTCGTTAAGGACGATGAAGCATATCTCTTTTGCCGCCCTGACTGAGCGCACCCACCCGGAAAACGTGCAGAGCGTGCCGCCGGTCCCCTGCTCAAGAAGATCCTTTATTCGTGTTCTCATATAACACTCCCATCAATTTTGAATACCATTCCGTCCGGATTGCCGCCCGGCGGGCCAGAGAGCAGCTGACATAAAACAATACCTGATGCCGCGTCACGGGCAGGCTTCATCGTACCATACGCTGTTGTTATCGGGAAAGGCGGCAACGGGGTTGTTATGAATGGAGGTATGCCGGAACTGAGCTGCAAAACGGTACAAAAATCCCGTTTAAAACAGCTTGGCGCGGGCAGTGGTCATGCGTACAGCTTGAACAGCAGAAGAACCAGCAGTGTAACTCCCGCACCGATACAGACACCGACGATAACTTCGCGCATGGTATGAATTTTCATCAGCAGCCGCGAATGGCTTACCATAACTGCAAGCGAAAGCGACAGCAGTGATATGAGCGGATTGCTTGTATTAAGCGACACCGCAGTGGCGATCGAAAACGCAACAGCCGCGTGTCCGCTCGGAATTCCGCCGTGCAGCGGCGTACCGGTACCGGTGGCACCCTTTACGATCACAACGATGATAACCACGATCAGAATTGAGACGACGGTCCCCATGTCAGATGCACTGCCGAACATCGCAAGAACCTCCCCGTAACGCGGCATAACGTACTTTGCCAGAATCAGATACCCCATGATGGCGGCACCGCACGCAGCAATCAGCACCGCCCCCGCAGCCGTATCCTTGGCGATCTTTGCCAGCGGGTGATAACCGGGCGAAACAAGATCAACCACCGCTTCCACCGCGGTATTGAACATCTCCGCGCAGAGTACGGACAGAATGGAAAGCGCAAGCAGGGCAAACTCCAGCGGAGTTACCTTCAGGAACAACACCGCCAGCAGCACCACAATAGCCGCAATGAAATGTACACGCATATGTTTTTCAGCACGGGCCGCATGCAGGATGCCTTCAACGGCACAGTTGGCTGAATCTATAAACCGCTCGGGTTTAACAACCCTTCCTTCTTCAGAATTCTGAATAGCTGCTGCTCCTTCTGCTGCATTTTTTGTGCTTGAGCCTCGCCGCTCCGTTCATGATCATAACCGCACAAATGAAGAATCCCGTGCAGCAGCAGAAACGACAAGCGTTCAAAAAATTCCGTCCCGCTCCCTTCGGCCTCGCGGGCGGTGGTATCGGCCGAAATAAGTACATCCCCCAGGGCATGCGGGTTCACTCCGCCGCAGTCCCCTTCCTGCAGAGAGAACGAGATCACGTTGGTCGGGCGGTCTTTGCCGAGATACTCGCGATTGACCGTGCGAATGACCCGGTCACCCACGATGGAAACGGAAAGCTCCGTTTCCTCAGTGCATCCCAAGGCGCTTAAGATTCTCGCCGCCACTTTTTTGAGATCCCGGCTTTTGAAGCGGTGGCGCCTCTGGCGATTGCTCAGCAGTATCGTCATGCTGCACTACTCCCTGTTCGTTTATGGCCGCATCACGGGCTTCCGGACGTCTGGAGCGGTCCCCCGTCTTGTACGCGGGCTCAGGATAGTTTACCCGGTGATGAAATATGCCGTTCAGAATGCCGGTAAAACTTTTGGCAATCTCGTGCAGATTTTTGAGCGTCAGCTCGCACTCATCCAGCTGCCCGTCGATAAAAACATTGTTGATCAGCTTCTGGACCATGCCCTGAATACGGTCCGACGTGGGGTTCACCAGCGTACGGGAGGCCGCTTCCACGCAGTCTGCCAGCATGACAATCCCCGCCTCGCGCGTCTGCGGCTTGGGACCGGGATACCGGAAGTCCTTTTCCTCAACCGCCTGCCCCGTGACAAGCGCCTGACTCTTGGCACGTTCATAAAAGAATTTGATCAGTCCGGTGCCGTGGTGCTGCCGGATAATATCTATGATCGGCTGACCCAGCCTACTTTCCCGGGCCAGTTCAGCCCCGTCCTTTATGTGTGAAATCAGGATCAGTGCGCTCATGCTCGGCATGAGTTTATCATGGCGGTTTTCCTCACCGCCCTGGTTTTCAATAAAATAGAGCGGTTTGGAGGCCTTGCCGATGTCATGGTAGTAGGCCGCGACCCGTGCCAGCAACGGATTGGCTCCAATGGATTCAGCGGCCGCCTCCACCAGATTGCCGACGACAATA
>CAIOXL010000008.1 GCA_903862245.1 uncultured Geobacteraceae bacterium
CCGGAAGCACCACAAACACAGGAAAGTTGCGTTCATGTCACCATAAAATGGCTAAAAAACCACCAGAATAAACCAAAAAGCTAAGTCAGGCTTTCAACGCAGCCTGTTCAAACTGATGGAAAAACGTTTTGCAAGAACCTCCCTTTTTTATGATTGAAATAATCTGGAATAACGATATAGTCTATACAACCATTCTGCCCATGACGATGTGCATTTTGTAAACCGGATTTAAAAGGTGTCTAAAGTGGCGATTATTTTGCGCAGACAGACAGAAAAATCTCCGCATGACAAATAAATCTGTTAACGATTATTTTAACTGAACCCGATGCAAGCCGGCGTTGCGGATTTTTCCGTGCGCCGGCTTTTCGTTGTTAAACGGAGCCAACCATGACTACCAGAACAAAGAAAACTGTCGTAACACCAAAAACAGCAGCAGCACCGGCAGCAATTGTCGCTGATGCTCCCCCCAAGACCCACTTCCCCATTGTCGGTATCGGCGCTTCAGCAGGCGGGCTGTCTGCTTTCGAAGCCTTCTTTTCCGGTATGCCGACCGACGAAGATCCGGGCATGGCCTTCGTGCTGGTGCAGCACCTCGCCCCGGATCATAAAAGCATTCTGTCCGACCTGATCCGACGCTATACCCGCATGCAGGTGTTTGAAGTGGTGGATGGTGTCGAGGTGCAGCCCAACTGTGCCTACATCATCCCGCCCAACTGTGACATGGCCTTTTTAAACGGTGCATTGCACCTGATGGAACCGGTGTCGCCGCGTGGTCAGCGGCTGCCGATTGATTTTTTCTTCCGCTCGCTGGCGCAGGATCTGCACGAACTGGCCATCTGCATTGTGCTTTCCGGCACCGGCAGCGACGGCACCCTGGGGCTGCTGGCGGTCAAAGGGGAAGGGGGCATG
Organism: uncultured Geobacteraceae bacterium; assembly: GCA_903862245.1. GTDB lineage: Bacteria > Desulfobacterota > Desulfuromonadia > Geobacterales > Pseudopelobacteraceae > JACRCG01. The sequence goes on from CAIOXL010000008.1 coordinate 910, forward strand.
GCGATGGCTCAGACCCCCGAATCCACCGTGTATGACGGCATGCCGCGCAGCGCCATCAATGCCGGGTTGGTGGATTACGTGCTGCCACCCGCTGATATGCCGGCCCAGCTGATTGCCTACGCCGCACACGCCTTTGGCAGCGGCAACCGCCTTGTTGCCGTCCCAGAGCCCAAAACAGAGAGCAATCTGAAAAAAATATTCATACTGTTGCGCGCCCAGACCGGCCACGATTTTTCCCTGTACAAGTCAAGCACCATCCACCGACGCATCGAGCGGCGCATGGCCGTCAACCAGATCAAGCGGCTGGACGACTACGTCAAATATCTTCAGCAGACCCCCCAGGAGGTTGTGGCGCTTTTTCGCGATCTGCTGATCGGCGTCACCAACTTTTTCCGTGACCCTGATGCCTTTGCCGAGCTTGAAGCGAAGGTCATCCCCCGTATTTTCGCTGGCAAGCCGTCGGGCAGCATCATCCGGATCTGGATCTGCGGCTGCTCCACCGGTGAAGAAGCCTATTCCATCGCTATTTTGCTTCAGGAACAAATTGAAATGTTGAGAGAGAACTTCATCATTCAGCTCTTTGCCACCGACATCGACAAGGAGTCCATTGACCAGGCCCGCAAAGGCTTCTTTCCAGCCAGCATCGCCGCCGATATCACCCCGGAACGACTGGCACGCTTCTTCATTCTGGAGCCTGACGGCAAAACCTACCGTATTCACAAAGGGATACGCGACATGCTGGTATTTTCCGAGCAGAGCGTGACCAAAGATCCCCCCTTTTCCAAACTTGATCTGATCAGTTGCCGTAACCTGTTGATCTATCTGGGGGGAGAGCTGCAAAAGAAAGTTATCCCGCTGTTCCACTATGCGCTCAGTCCGGGGGGCTTTCTCTTTCTGGGCACCTCCGAGACCATTGGCGAGTTTGGTGCTCTGTTTACCACGCTGGATCGCAGACAGAAACTCTATCAGCGCAAGGGTGAGGAGCGTACTGATCAGCGCGGCGTATCCCTGTCCACCGTATTTCCGCCCATGGCGGTTAAAGATGCGGTGATGCCGCGGGTACCAGTCAAGAAGTCCTTCCCGCCGAGTATTCCTCTGCAGGAGCTGGCTGAAAAGGCGCTGCTGCAGCAGGTGATCCAGGCCGGCGTGCTCGTCAACAGAGAAGGCGATATCCTGTATCTGCATGGCCGCACCGGGATGTATCTGGAACCGGCAGCAGGCGGAGCCGCCAACTTCAATATTCTGAAGATGGCCCGCGAGGGGCTGCGTCCCGATTTGACCATCGCTCTGCACAATGCCGCTTTGAACAATGAGACCGTGCACCGTCCGGGGCTGAGCGTCAGAACCAACGGCCATTATACCACGGTCAACCTGAGCGTCAGTCCGGTGGCCGCCGATTCCGGCTCTCTGTCTGAAACGTCGCTCTTCATGGTCGTTCTTGAGGAGGCGCCTGTCCAAACGGCCGATGCTCCTGAAATGGCGCAACAGGTGGGTGTGTCAGCCGCCGCAGACGCCCCGACAGCAGAAGCAGAGAGTCGGCTGGCGGCACTCCTGCAGGAATTGCAGGCTAAGGATGAATACATAAACGCTGCCAACGAGGAACGGGAAGCGTCCAGCGAAGAGCTTAAGTCCGCAAATGAGGAGCTTAAGTCCGCAAATGAGGAGCTGCAGTCGATCAATGAAGAGATGCAGTCTACCAATGAAGAGCTGGAAACCTCCAAGGAAGAGCTGCAATCGGTCAACGAAGAACTGGCGACGATCAACGTTGAACTGCAGACTAGAGTTCATGATCTGTCACGGGTAAATAACGACATGAACAACCTGCTGGCCGGAACCGGCATCGGCACTGTTTTCGTGGATTTTCAGCTGCGTGTCATGCGTTTTACCCCTGCCGTGACCCGGATCATCAACCTGATCCAGAGCGATATCGGGCGGCCTGTGACGCACTTCACCTCCAATCTGGTCGGCTATGACAACTTTTTGACAGATGTGCAGACGGTGCTGATCACGCTCATTCCCAAAGAGGTGGAGGTACAGACCACCGACGATACCAGTTATGTAATGCGTATTTTGCCGTACCGCACCATTGACAACATAATCGAGGGGGCGGTGATCAATTTTGTCAATATCACCGAAATAAAGCAGATTCGGGAAGAGCTCAGGAAAGCCAACGATCTGGGCCGGATGGCGGTGGTGGTGCGCGATTCCCACGATGCGGTGGTTCTGCAGGATATGAAGGGGCGCATCATTGCCTGGAATCCTGCGGCGGGCAGGATGTACGGCTTGAGTGAGTCAGAAGCGTTACGGCGTAACATTCGTGAACTGATACCGGAAGAGCGGCGCAGTGAAGAAATAGTGCGTGTTCGACAATTGAGCCGGAACGAAACGGTGGAACCGTATCGCACCCAGCGGTTCACCAATGATGGCGCGGTCGTGGAGGTGTGGCTGACCGCCTCCGCCCTGTTGAATGAGGCGGGAGAAGTGTATGCGATTGCAACGACGGAGCGGGCGAGCGGGATCGGGGAGTAAACGGGGGGCACCATGAAAACCAAACCACCAGTATCACCGCGGGATCTCCGTCAGCGTGCGGAAAAAATGCTCCGGGAGAGCGGATCGTTGCCCCCGGAAGCGAGTTCACCTGAGGAAATACAACTGCTCCTCCACGAACTGCGGGTGCATCAGATTCAGCTGGAGATGCAGAACGAAGAGCTGCGCCATGCTCACACCGACCTGGATGCTTCACAGGCCCGATACTTCGATCTGTATGATCTGGCGCCGGTCGGGTATTTGACGCTCAGTAAGACCGGACTGATTCAGGAAGCAAATTTTGCTGCTGCCACCATGTTCGGCCTTTCCAGAGAACAGCTGATACACCTGCCGATCAGGCAGTTTATCTGTAAGGACGATCAGGATCTGTTCTATCTGTTCCATCAACAGGTCATCAGGTCGAATGAGCCGCAGAAATCTGAACTGCGGCTCCAGCGGGCTGACGGTTCGTTTTTCTGGGCGCATATCGGGGCGACCCCGGCAACGGGGGGTGAATACTGGATGACCTTGAGCGACATATCTGAGCGGATACATGCGGAGGAAGTTCTGCGCATGAGCAGGGAAAAGTACAAGGCGATTGTTGATAACTCGTTTGATGTAATTTTTGCGCTTACCGCCAAGGGGGAGTTCCAGTTTCTCTCCCGTGCCTGGGAGCGGCATTTCGGGTATGCCATCGGTGAAGTTCTCGGGAAGAGTTCTCGCCATTTCATCCATCCGGATGATCTTGATCCCTGGACCGTATATCTTCAGGGCATACTTCTCAGCGGAGTAAGCATGACGAGCCCGCCGTTTCGGGTTAAACACAGTGATGGCAGCTGGCGCGGCTTTATTGCCAACGGTGCCCGATATACAAATACAGATAATGAGCGGCTGTTTATTGGTGTCGCTCATGATATGACCGTGCAGCGTGAGGCAGAGCAGAAGTTATTCGAGGCCAAAGCCGCTGCCGAAACCGCCAACAGCGCCAAGAGCCGTTTTCTCTCAACCATGAGCCACGAAATCCGTACGCCCATGAATGGCGTAATCGGCATGCTCCAACTGCTGCAATATACCGAACTGACACCGGAACAGCAGGAATACATTGAAAGCGCCGAAAACGCCGGCCTTGAACTGGTGCATATTCTCAACGATATCCTCGATATTGCCAAAATCGAAGCGGGCAAGATCGAACTTGAACGCTATGATTTTGATCTGCGCCAGGTGATTGCCGAAACCATCAACCATCAGGCGCTTTTGGCCCGGGAAAAAGGTGTGGAACTTGCCGTGTCGATTAATGGCGACGTGCCATCTGCCCTGAAAGGTGACCCGCTCCGCGTGCGTCAGATCATCAGGAACCTGGTCCATAACGCCATCAAGTTTACCCCGAAAGGCACCGTAACGCTGCATGTCCGGAAAAACGACGAGAATGAGCAGAGCTATACTCTCCGCTTCCTGGTGCAAGACAGTGGAATCGGCATTGCAGCCGAAAAGCTGGCACATATTTTTGAGCCGTTCACCCAGGCGGACGGCTCCACAACCCGCACCTATGGCGGCAGCGGCTTGGGGCTGACCATCAGTAAACGACTGGCGGAACTGATGGGGGGGAGTATCGGTGTGGAAAGTGTTGAAGGGAAAGGGTCAACCTTCTGGTTTACCGTCGTGCTGGAGAAGGGGGATATCATCCCAGTCGCTCCCGAGCTCACCATTGAACGGGGAGTGATGAAAAGCTCAACCCCCATTCGCATCCTGTTGGCTGAAGATGACCCGAAAGCCCAGTTAATTGTGCCCAAGCTGCTGAAGAACCATGGATATCAGGCCGACGTTGCGGTTGACGGCAACGCGGTGCTGCAGGCACTGGCGGCGGAGGACTACGCGCTGGTACTGATGGATTGCATGATGCCCGGCATGAGTGGTTATGAGGCCACCGCCGTCATCCGCGATCCGGATTCAGCCGTGCGCAGGCACGATATCCCGGTAATTGCGCTCACCGGCAACGCCATGAAACAGGATATTGAGCACTGCCTTGCCGCCGGGATGGATGATCATCTCCCCAAACCGCTGATTATTGACGATCTGCTGGCAAAGCTGGAAAAGTGGCTGGCAGGGGGGAGCAGATAGATTCCTGCAGCCGCACCACCAGCAGGGCTAATCGGAATATTCCCGCCACAGTAATCCGGACGCGGTGTTAAATTTTGTGACCCCTTCCGAGTCCTCAAGAGACCCGGAAAAGGCGGCTGCATCATCCCAGTAAATTCCTTCCGGCATTAAAATCCTGAAAACGACCTTTCTGCTGGTTATGGCAATTCTACCCAGATCTTTTGTGGTCGCCCTTGGGGTGCCTTCGTACAACCGTATTACAACACCTACGCTGGACGCTTCTTTTGCCGGTTCAAGTGCGATGGCATAAATCCCCTGACCGGTTTTAGCAATGAAGAGCTCGCGGACTGAATCCTGGCTGTTTGTTATCAGTGGGATAATTTTCTGACGTTGTCGTGATTCAATCCTGCTGAGCGGTCTGTTCCGGCGAGACAGAGCGAACTTTGTGAATGTAACTGTTGTCTCAGGAAATACGGCCCCCGTAAGTACAATCTTCAGATCCCCCGTAACCAGCGGCAGACTCAATGATTTTTTGTTATCCGACGGCTGTGGAGGATCATTCTGACGAGCGGTATTCGTCGGTTTGACAGCTTCTGCCTTCGTTAGTGCGGCAGCTCTTGACGCTTCCTTACGCGCAGGATCTTCGGCTTTTACCTGTGTATGCGATTCTTTTTTTATGGTGGTTTGTCCCTGATCGCTTCTGTTTGCCACTATCGGCACATCCTTGCCTTGAACTGTAACTCCCGGAGGCTGACTCCGCACTGTTGTCGGCACTGCCGGTTCCTGAACTTTAAGAGTCGGCTGCACGTCCGGTTCAGCCTTGAGTGGCACGGCAAAGCTTTTTACCGGAACCGCCTTAGGCACAGGATCATTGGAAATGGAAACAGGCGGATTATTTATCAAGGCCGCTGTTTTGATCTTCTTTAGTGTCGATGGAGGTGTGGCAATAGTTAGTGCCGCTGCGTCAGTGGTAGGTGGCGTTTCAGGTGTGATATGTACTGACTCTGTTTGATCCGGTGGGTTACCTGACTGGAGTGGAGGCTGTAGCAGATCTGCTGTTTTCTCTGTCGTATCGTCCCTGCTGTCGGGAAACGATGTCAGGGAAAACCATAAAACGGCCGGTGTCTGGCTGCTGATAATTTCCGGATAGTTGAAGATCGGCTGGAAAAACAGCACGAACAGTGCGGAATGCAGAGCAAAGGAGCCAAAAAACGGCCAGGATCTGTCGGTAAGGTATTCACGTCGCGGAGGTACAGAGGTGTCGCCGGATGAGATACGGGGAAATGTTTCCTCATGACGTCCGTGCGCTCTGCGAAGGCTTGGATTTGAATTTGTCCCCATCTACCTGCTCCCGATGCGAGACTCGACTGTTTCCTGATGAGGTATTGTCTCTACCCGAGGTGATCGAATATCCTGTCTACAATCCATTCTCCCTGAGGGAGAGGACAGGGTGAGGGGGGGGTGTGCTGGATTATGCAGCATCGTTGCCCCCTCAACCGGCCTTTGGCCACCTTCTCCCTCAGGAAGAAGGGATAGTCGGTAGATCAAGTATACTATCCTGATGTTTTACCACTGGTATCGCTCTATGTGATGACAATGGAATCTCCGATTACCGTGTCTGTCTGTTCTGCCTTGCCGGACGGCAGCTCCAGTACGCTTGCGGCACGAAAAAACAGGGGGGTCAGGCGGTTTGGCGGCAATGACGCAATAACGGCAATGACACACTGTTGCCGGTCAAGAAACACAACATCAATCGGAAACTTCATCCCGAAGCTATGCACCGCTTTGCACGGTTTTATCCAAAGCCCCTCACCGTAGCAAAAGGCTTTTCTGCCAAGCAGACCTTTCATGCGGCGCACAACGGAGTCGGCAGGAGTCAAGTCGTTAGCCAATGCCTTACCGGAGCTACGGTTGGTGGCCTTCATCCCTACTTGAAGGCGTTTTCAGGTAGAAATAATCGGAAGCCGACTGTGCCGATGAAACTCATGGGATTGTATTCCCCGACTTTGATATTATTTTTTGTAATGTCCCCACTGGGGGCGAAGACTCCTTTGAAGTCGGCAAGAATGGCAATCCCGTTGGTGATGAAATAGTCGATTCCGGCAGTGACATGCCCCCCGACGATCCATTCCAGGTTATACTTTGCGCCCGCAACAGAGCTAAGGTCACCCTGGATGAAGTCAACGCCGGCTCCCAGATAGGGAACGAGCTGCTTTTCCGGAGTAAAGCGGTACTGGAGCCCCAGCGAGAAATCTGTCAGTGACATGTCAAACGCCCTGGCTCCTGAGATAGTTACATCCATCCTGGGAACATGGGTCACATCCCCTTCCGCAGAAAAATTTCTGCTTATTCCGTAGATGAAGGAGCCCCCCACAGCAACACCCGGTTTTGTTTCTGTTGTGTCGCTGATGTAATTGTCCGTTAACGGGACGAGCCCTCCCACTTTTCCGCTCAGCCCGAATCGGCCGTCAATATCTGCAGCCCTGGCCTGTACGGAACATAACGTGATTGCGGTGATTATTACGAGAATACCTCTGCGCATAGTACCTCCCCTGTGCCTGCCCGGTTGTTGTTCTGTTGATTTGCATAAACCTGTGAGAACCGTTTCTTTCCTGGAAGATCGATAGTGAACCATTGTCTGCTCAGGGTAATTTTTTTGCGGTTAGCGAATACGATCCGCCCACATATGCGGTCACCGGAGCGGGGTCATTGGTAATTGCTTTAAAAACCACCGATGAGGATGTGAACGAGCCGATAGGAGGTGATTTAAGCACCACAGCAATGTTGAATATTCCCATTCCTGCGGAATCTGTCGTAATGGTTCGCTGATTAGGCTCTGTAACCGGCGGAACCAGAAAATCTATCGAGACATCATCCGGATTCAGGCTGGTGATGCTGTAGACTGACAGTGTGATGGGCACCCCTTTCCGTGGTTTGCCTTCGGAATCGGTTACTTTGAATGGCAGTAATTGCAGTGCGGCAACACTCGGAGTAATGGCAGGGTCCACATCCTCAATTGTCCACGCTTTCAGCATGTTAGATTGACCACCTTCCACCAGTCCGGCACTATCGGTGAACATGATGCTTCCGTTTGCCTGCACAGGGCTGGGAACACCCCCGGAAAACGGGTCATTTGGTGCTGCTGATCCATTAGAACTGCTTCCACAACCGGGCATTGCCATCATTACTGCCGGTAGGATAATGAGTGCCATCTTCTGCAGGTATCGCATACCGCCTCCCTTGGAAAACTGAATGTAGTATTCTGTTAAAACTTGCTGAATAACCCAAGTATCTTAAAGATTGCCGGTACAAGTATGACCACAAGTAACGAGGGGAAAACGCAAAAAGTAAGCGGGAAAAGCATCTTGATTCCCGTTTTTGCCGCCTGTTCTTCTGCTAATTGTTTCCGTTTTGTGCGCAGGGAGTCCGAAAACGTGCGCAGGGTTTTGCCGAGGCTGGTACCGAATTTTTCGGTTTGTATCAACATGGCGACAAATGATTTTATGTCATCAACCATTGTTCGTTCGGCAAGACTTTTTAAAGCCTCAGTCCGCGGTTTGCCGACGCGGATTTCCTGCGTCACTCGATTTATTTCCTTAATGAGCGGATTGTCTCGCTGCTGAAAATTTTCAGCGGTTTTTATCAGAGCCGAATCCAGGCTAAGGCCCGCTTCCACGCAAACAGTCAGCAAGTCAAGAACGTCTGGAAGTGAGTGGAAAATGTCTGTTTTTCGCTTTTCTGCCAGTCGACTCAGCAGGATGGTCGGCAGGAGATATCCGCTGATTGCGCAAGCCGCCGCTACCAGTAATGAATTGTTATCCACCTTGCCATGTGGAAGGACAAACAGAGTCAGGTAGACCGCCGGGAATGCCGTAGTCAAGAGCAGCTTGCTCCCAAGAAACAGATAGACACTGTCGGATTTAAAACCGGAAGCCGTAACCATTTCCTTGAAGATACGCATGTCTGCAGGCTTCACCCGTAATTTGCCACCCATTTCAGAAATATAGTGCTGCCATTTGGTGGGGGCCGAGACCAGTTTTGGCTGCACCATCTTGCGCGGCATCATCTTTGCCATTCTTTCCTTGATGATGTCTCTCCTGCTTAGCAGTGGGTAGAGTGCTGCTCCGGTGAGCAGTGCGACACAGGCGAAGATGGACACAATGATAAGTGTAAGCATGTTTCCCCCAACTATATCCGGATATTGACAATCTTTCTGATCATAAGGTAGCCGGCGCATTGTGCGATAAACGCTGCCCCTAGACTGATCCGGCAGATTCGTTCCGTGACAAAAACATTCATGTAATCCGGTTTGACAATATAAAACGCGATGAATACAGCTACCGGCAGCGCCGTAAGAACATAGCCGGACATGCGCCCCTCCGCAGTGTACACCTTGACTTGTCTCCGTATCTGCAGCCTGGATCTGACCGTATCTGCAAGTTTATCCAGAATTTCGGCAAGATTCCCCCCCGCCTCATTGTTTATTCTGATGATCGTGACAAAGAAATGCAGATCCATGCTTTCAATCTTATTCAGCAAGCTTGCCAAAGAATCGGTCATTCTCATGCCGAGCTGCTGCTGTTCGAAGGCGATTCTGCATAGCTCTCCTGTTGGATCCGGCATCTCCTGGCTAATCAGCTCAATGGCTCCGGACAGTGAATGTCCGGCCCGGAGTGAGCGGGCTATCATTGTCAGTGCATCCGGCAACTGTTCATCAAACAACTTCTTTCTCAGCTGTTTCTGATGGCCAAGGTATAAAAACGGGACACAAGAGGTCAGCAGGGCAGACAGTAACGCCAGAAGCAGACTGCTTCGTACTACGTAGATGGTGACAAATACTGAGGCGGCAGCCACACCTGTCAGACTCAAAAAATGCAGGTGGCTGATATGTACACCGGACTGCTCGATCAGTGCCGTTACTCTGTTCATTAGCGGCAGTTTGAAAACAAACTGTTCTGTAGAGGTCGTCTTGCGAAAGAGCTCACCTGCGAATACTTCAGGCGAGGATGTTTCGTCACTTACGGCCAACGTCTGCAGCCGACGTTTTAAAATCTTCTCCGGGGATTGTCGGGCTGCGGACAGGTAGAGCGTCAGTGCGATTACGGCCAGGAACACAGCTGCGAATAACAAGATCAGAGCGATCAACATGTGTTGTTCCCTCCGTTAAAAAGGTCAGGAGAGAAGTTGAAGCCGGACATTTTGAGCCGTTCGGCAAAAACAGGCCGTACACCAGTAGCCCTGAACTCTCCGGTTACTTTGCCATTCTCCTCGATTCCCTTCTGCACAAAGCAGAAGATATCCTGCATTACGATGGTATTCCCCTCCATGCCGGTGACTTCTGCCACCTTGACAATTTTTCTTGTTCCGTCCGGAAACCTGACCAGATGGATAATCACGTTGATAGCTGAGGCGATCTGCTCCCTGATGGCTCTGTCAGGCAGATCTATTCCCGCCATCATCACCATGGTGGTCAGGCGCGAAATGGCGTCCCGCACCGTATTCGCATGAATGGTGGAGATTGAGCCGTCATGGCCGGTATTCATCGCCTGGAGCATGTCCAGGGCTTCCCCGCCGCGCACCTCACCCAGAATTATCCGGTTGGGCCGCATGCGCAGGCAGTTTCGTACCAGATCACGCTGGGTCACTTCACCAGTTCCCTCGATATTTGCCGGACGTGTTTCCAGACGTACCACGTGATCCTGTTTTAGCTGCAGTTCTGCTGAATCTTCGATGGTAATGATGCGCTCATCGTCAGGTATGAATTCGGAGATAACATTGAGGAGTGTGGTTTTTCCTGTTCCGGTGCCGCCGCAGATAAGGATGTTAAGCCGGGATTTGACCGCCCCCTCGATCACTTTTGCGATGCGCTGATCAAAAGCGCCCAGTTCCAGCAGGTCCGCCATTTTCAGCGGCACAAGGCTGAAACGGCGGATTGAGAGGGCCGGCCCGTCTATTGCCAACGGCGGTATAATGGCATTCACCCTCGAACCGTCCGGAAGCCTGGCATCTACGTAAGGAGATGATTCATCGATTCGGCGTCCGACTCTTGTGGTGATTCTTTCAATGATCTGCATGAGGTGTGTATTGTCACGAAAGACAATATCGGTTTTTTCCAGCTTGCCGTGGCGTTCCACATAGGTGCTGGCGTAATTGTTTACCAGGATATCCGAGATATCCGGAGAGCTGAGAAGTGGCTCAATCGGTCCCAGGCCAAACGTTTCATGCTGCACTTCAATAACCAGACGTTCCTTTTCCTGTCTGCTTAACGGAACTCCCTCCTCGCTGATAAGAGTCTCAATAACATAGCCGATTTCGTGGGCCAGTTCGCCGCTTCGGAGCAGATCGAGTTTGGTGAGGTCGATCCGCTCGATGAGTAAGCGATGGATGCGGCTTTTTAAGTCCTGAAAGGACAAAGGAACGTTATCGTTTGCCTGAAGCCTGGCTGCGGAACCTTGATTGAGGAATGCCATTTCAGTGTTTCTCCTGTTTTGACAATGAGAGGGATACCGCCCACCGGAACCATCTATACAAAGGAAGGATCATGCATGATCTTGTATGCTGGTTTACCGGGCCGAACTGACAATATTTCAGAAATTATCTGCTCCCGCCCGCAGCTTCCTGGACCACCTGGCGTGCCAGGTTCTCCATCGCTTTCGCAACCGGTGACCGTGGGTTACTGGTAACCAACGGTTCCCCCTTGTTGATGGACGTTTTGACATCTAAATACGCGTTCGGTACGCTCAGGTACGCCTTGCAGCCGAGAACTTTTTCGGCATCTGCCACCTTGATGTCATCTTTGGGGGTCTGCCGGTTGATAATCAGTTTAACTTTATCAGGACCCAGTCCCTCGTTATTCATGGCGGCAAGATATTTTTTGGCATTTCTGAGGGCTGGAAGATTAAGGACTGTCACAAACAGGATCCGTTCAGAACTGCCGAATGCAGCCAGGTTGCAGCCGAAAAGCTCGCCGCCTGTATCAATGATGATGTACGTAAATATTTTCTTGAGCACAGCAATAACTTCCCGAATCTGTCCCGGTGTTATCTCGTCAGCTTCTCCGATATCTATCGGTGCGCTCAGTATTTGCAGGCCGGAAGGGTGCATAACAATAACGCTTCTGAGAAAACTGGCGTCGATATGCCCCTGTCTGTATGTGACGCTTGACAGGGTATAGCGCGGAGTAAGGTCAAGGAAGGCCGTAACGTCACCGTTAAAAAGGTTGAGATCAACCAGGACCACGTTATTACCCGAGGCGGCCAGTGTTGCTGCCAGGTTGACGGCTATTGTTGTCGTTCCAACACCTCCGGAGGGGTTATACATGGAGATGACGGTTCCATTTGTACTGGCCGGCTCACTATTATTCTGCATTCGAAGTCTGGTGACGTTTTTGATGGCATCGGTCAGCTCAGCCGCAATGACCGGCTTTGTCAGGTATTCACTGGCACCGGCTCGTATAAGACGGAGAATCCAGTCGGGAGTCTTTTCACTCGCGATGACTATTACGGTGGTCTGCGGAAACTGTGAAATAAGAAAATCGGTATCCTTTACCCCCTGTTCGATCTCTTTGACCTCAAGCAAGACAATGTGCGGTTCGCCGGACGGTATGACTCTGACCAACTCCTGAATTTCTGCCGCCACCCTGATCATGCCGATGGCGTCGCCGAGTGTCTTGAGAATCGTGACAATTTCACCTGCGGTGCGGGTATCGCTCTCAAGCAGGATTATGGATAAGGTATTCGCCATAATAAACATTCCGTTTCCTGTGCTGCGTTAGGTACAAAAAGCAGGGTAACCAGTCACCCCGAACTCCGGATGAACGTATCGTGTACGCTACTATTCTGTAACATCTATTCTTTCGCAGTGTTGTCCTGTCGACCAGGCTTTGTAGTAAGCTTTCCCTCCCGCAAGGGGTGGGGGAACTTTAAAGACTGCAAGGTACAACGGTCTGCCACTAATTCACCGGCATCCACCGCAACTCCTTTTCCTGCTCAGGAGTCGACGCTTTGTCGGACGGCAACGTTAAAACGGTACCGGGTGCATTTGCTTTGACAATCTTCGGTGTTATGAAAAAGACCAGCTCTTTTGATTTAAGGTCATCTTGTGTTGAGCGGAACAGTGCGCCGAGGATCGGGATATCTCCAAGAAGCGGCACCTTGGACATGGTCTTGATCGTCTCTTCCTGGAGAAGTCCGGCAAGCACCAGGCTTTCTTCAGGCTTCAATTGCACTTCAGTCCTGATTTCACGGGTATCAATTATGGGATAGCCATTGACGGCCAGTGTCCCCGATACACTGCTGACTTCTGCTGGATCTATCTTCAGAGAGATCAGGCCGTTTTCCATAACAACCGGCTTGAAATTTATCTTAACCCCCACATCAATGAACTGGATAGACGTCCCTGAAATTGCGCCAACCCCCGATACAACCTGAATCGGAATCTTGCTGCCGGCCATGAATTTCCCTTCCTGACCGCTCTTGACCAACAGATTCGGTTCGGCAAGTACCTTGGCAAGGTTTTTTGTAACCAGGGCGTTTATCACAACACCGATCCCGGCTTTATATAACGACCCTCCCAGCTGATAGGTCGAGAGCGGGCTGATTGCGCCCATCCACGGGGAATCACCGGCGATGCCGGTTCCGGGAGTATCACTCCCCTGGCTTCTGCCGTCAGGCGCACCTATCGTGTTGTAAAAGCCTTCTCCGCTTTTTCCTTTAGCAAATGCGCTGATGCCGAGCGATTTTAGAGCGTTTTTGTCAACCTGCGCGACCTTTACCTCCAGAAGCACCTGCTGCGGTTCGTCAACCGCGATGTGATTGAGGACTTTCAGCGCTGATCCGCTATCAGATTTTTTGTCACTGGCATCATTTTGTTGGGGGAAAGCGGACGCCCCGCCGGCATTTCCGGGGGCAGCTGCAACTTTTGCGGCATATGCTGTGGCAATCTCCACCGCTTTGGCAATTGTCTGGTCGTTGGCGGCCTTGCCTGCAAGAACGATCGTGTCGTTAGCATAGTCCACGGTAATGCTGTCATGGGGTGCTATTTCCTGAATTTGCCTTTCCAGGTTGCTGATATCACCCTTAACCCTGATATCAAAAAAAGAGGTTTTCCCGCCTCTTTCCCAGATAATTAGCGAGGTTGTTCCGATTTTTGTTCCATTTATCTGCATTTGGGTCGGAGAGATAACGATCAATTCCGCAATTGCGGGTGTGGCTATTGACACTCTTTCTGATGGATTCTGCAGGTTGATGAGTACACTTTTATTGACGACAATCTCGGTGGTAACCCCGGCGGTTGCGAGCCCTGGGCAAAGGAGGCTTATGAACAGCGCCAGTAATGAACAGTAACGTTTGTCGATTTTTAATAGTCCCATCCTGTCCCCTCTTTTCATGCAATAATTAATCTGTCGGGAATTCCCTGGTTGATTTGCTGCTCCCCTTGATTACTTCAACGGTATATTTTGCTGCTGTGTGCACCGGTATTCCCGGGTGATATACCCTTTTCGGTGCTCCCCGTTTTTCAGGCACGACGCTCTGGTCACGGCCGAGTACGTTGGTAATGGTTGCGCCGTGGGTAGAGATGGCTGTTGTATCGACGATGTTTCTCAATAACAGCTGAAGGGAGCCTTTTTTTGTGCCGACAATCAGTTTTTCAGAATCATCAGGAGTAAGATCCAGCGTGACGGTTGGAACAACGACCGGTTGCCCACCTTTCTGTTCCGTCACCTGACCGGTTGCCAGCACAGGAACATTTTGCAGGACAATTTTACTTATGTTGTCATCCTTGCCATTTCCACTCGTGAGTTCCGAGGTCAACACAATGTCAACGCGGCTGTTGGGGGTAATAAAGCCGGCCACACCTGCCACCTCATTGACTGCAACAGTTACTGCCCGGTGCCCCTGAGGCACTATGTAGGTCATAATTCCGCCGCTTGACGCTGCATTGAGCGGCATGAGTTTCTGTTCGGTGACGATATCACCAGTGCTAAGGGGGCGGACGACTATCCTGCCAAGTGGTGCCCCGGCATCCGTATAAATTCCTGGAGGAAGATTTTCTTTTGGCCATGTAGCCATCTTGACATGGGTTGCATCCAACTTCGTTCCGATCGGAATATCTGCGGCTGCCGAGACTACAGCGACCCCCTTAAACGCATTCTTACCCTGTTTTTTCAGGTAATTGTAGGCTAACAGGGAAGCAACTCCGGCAAATGCAAATGCTAAAACTCCCGTAATTATAACTGATTTGGGTAGTTTCATCGTTCCTCCAATAGTCAGACAGGTTTCTATAAAATGTGTATATATGGCAATCTGGTACGAGACACATGCAACTCACTGCTCATACCACTATTTTGAACTGACATAGTGAAGCCGCAGGAGTAATTACATTTTATGTGCCAAGCGATGTCTAATAAAAACAGCATGTTGCCGATTGTTGTGGGTCGTTTTGTTGTTGGGATTAATTGTAGCTGACGGGGATATACGAGCTTAGATTGCTGTACGGTCGGGAAATGCGGGAATTGTAAAAATATAGCGGGCTGTTACATTTATTGCGGGCAGGTTCAGACGTTCAGAGTTGCGTTCATCAGAATCTATTGTATCGAGCAGGCAAATATGGTGAATACCGGGGGGAAAGGCTGCCGAGCCTTTCCCCCAAAGTGATACGTCGGGACATCAGGGTGTTGCTACTTTCGTTGCGACAGCGCCAAATTGGGTGTTGATATTGCCACCAAGAGTTTTCGCTCCTACCGCAGCTACAATTGCGATCAGGGCGATCATAAGGGCATATTCCACCATTGTCGCCCCCCTTTTATTTTTCAGCGTTGACTGCATCTTGCTAAATATTTCCTTCATCTTTTTCATGATTGAGTCTCCCCTAAGTCATTATTCTGTCAGTAAAATATGTTAAATCACCTTCCTCTGTTTCTCCTCTGCCGGTACCGCAAGCAATAGGCATCACCGCCTTCCGTTTTGAATAGCTTACGCTGTATGCCCATGGGATGAGCACACAGCTAAGGTGAGCTGTATAGCCAGAGCTTTAGCATCTATGATGCCAACTCGTAACTATTCAAAATATAAGGTAAAACATGGTGGTGTACGCGGATAGGTACTAAATTTTACGGAAATCTTTACACAACCGTCGGATCTATTGACAGTTCCCAGGAGGAAACTATTTCGTCGTGATCGGTAGACCGGTGCTGCGTCTTCAGGTGCAACGATGGGATAGGCATTGATAAGAGGAATGTTAGTTACAATCTGACCCGCCGGATAAAATGAATATACGTTTTAACTAGCGGTAATACGGCATGTTTGATGCTGTGGACTCAACTTTTCAACCCGGCTGGGAGAAGATTGCCACGGTCCAAGGGGCGCAGGATACAGTGATGAACAAATATATTTATAAATTGGCACAGCCTATGTATTACCAAAGCCTGATTACAAAATGCAGTAACAAATGAGGTTCTTGCAATAGTCCAAAAGGGTCCCCTCCCCCCTGGCGGGGGAGGGAGAATGTTTTTAAGACTTTTGCATGAGTCTCAAAATACCTGTCAATACGTTTTGAGGTAGTCAAATGCTCATGCAGAATAAGGGACAGTCCATGGTTGAGTTTGCATTGGTGATGGTTCTGTTTCTGTCCGTTGTCTTTACCATAATGGATTTCGCCATCATGTTCTTTGTCAATCAGACCATGCAGCATGCTGTACGGGAAGGCGCTCGTCTTGCTGTGACCGGGAAGACCGTTTCCGGGGCTGATCGCCTGTCAACAATGACGACTAAAATCAAGGAGCAGTCCATGGGCTTTTATGACAAAAATTCTCCGGTGAGAGCCCCGGTGGTAAGTAAGCAGAAACTCGGCGTTTTCGATAATATATCCGGGACTCCTGTCACCGGCAGCCCCGGTGCTTCCCAGGATTTGATCACGGTCCGTTTGGACTACTCCTGGCCTCTGATGACTCCGTTTATCAGGCCGTTTTTCACTGGCGGCAAGTACAGTTTTACGGTCAAGTCAACGGTGGTGAATGAACCTTTCTGAGGCGGCTATGGAAGCGAATCGTACAGACGTAACAGGCGGGAAATCGTGCAAAAAGGGACAGGCGTATATTGAGCTGGTGGTCGTGCTGCCGCTTCTTATACTCCTGCTCTTGGGGCTGTTTGACTATTCCAGGGTTGTCCATGCAAAAAGTATCATTACAAATATGAGCCGGGAAGCGGCAAATCTTATCGCGAGAGCAAATATGAATCTTTCCGGAGATGAAGCGAAAGACTTTCAGGACGTCCTGGACCTCATCGGAAAAACGGCTCAGCCGCTCGATATGGTTCATCAGGGAATGATGTATATCAGCAAGGTAGAATTTGCCAATAACGCGAACAAGATCACTAGGACGCTTTCCTGGAACAGGAGCACACTTTCACCAACGCCATCCAGTAAAATTATTGTTTCGGGGCAATATCCAAACGTTCCGGCGCAGAATCTGGGCGGGTTGACACTCTCCTCAGGAAAAACGACCTATGTAGTAGAGGTATTCTATAAGTACGAGAGCCTTTTTCCGGCAAACGCCATCTCACCGACACTGTACTCAGTCTCGATTTATTGACAGTGATGCGCAAGAAACAGGGTGAATAGAATGAAGCTCAAGCAGACAATTGACAATTCCAAAGGACAAGTTCTGATTTTAACGGTGGTAGCTATCTTTGCTCTGGTTGGGCTCTCCGCCCTTGCAATTGATCTTGGGATGGCGTATGCCGTCAAAGCCAAACTTACTTCTGCCGTTGACGCTGCTTCTTTGGCTGCAGGGAAGGCCATAAAGACAGGCGCCGATGATGCCACGCGGAAGCAGAATGCACTGGCAGCTGCCAACAGTTATTTTGCAGCTAATTTCCCGACAAATTACATGGGATCCTCCAGTACAAGCTTTAGCGTGGACAAAATCGTCAATGATGCCGGCACCTGGACAGTCAATGTCTCGGCGTCATCGGCCGCCCCGATATTTTTCAGCAAGGTAATTAATGCTCCGATTACTGCAAGCGCTTCGGCAGAAACGACTGTCAGGTCTATTGACATGATGCTTGTGCTTGATTGTTCGGGGTCTCTGGGCTCAAGTTTTTCCGCTTTGCAGCAGGCGGCCATTCTTTTTATCAACGGGTTTCAGGAGGGGGCAGGGGGGGACCGGGTCGGCCTTGTGACCTTCGCTTCCGGTGCGGTGCTGAACGATGCGATCAATAAGGACGCCAATCGTGGTTTCACCAGGTTAGACCTGATTGCGCACATAAACTCTGCGGCCTCGAATGGAGCAACGAATGCGGAAGAGGCCATGAGGATTGCTAAAGCCGAGATGGATGCAATCCCTTCAGGCATCCGTTCAACTCTCAGGGTAATTGTGCTTTTTAGCGACGGTGCGCCGAATATCGTGTCTGGCAACTTTGTCAATTCGGGGACCACCCGTACGGGTGGATTGTGGTCGCAGGGTTCAAGTCCTGCACAGCCAACAGACCTGTATACGATTAACAAAGTAACCAGTTCCGGCGATCCGAAAACGTACAGCAGTATTCTGAAACTGCCGACACAAGACTACACAGGCACTGTTAACCTGGCCAGTTTTAACAATGCACGAACTCTTACCAGTTCCGGCACCCCGGCCACTGTGAATAACACAGGGTGTAATGTCAACAAAGCCGCCAGAAATATGGTGGAAAATATTGCTAACAGCGCACGCAGCGGGGCGGGGAATTCTGCGATCACCATCTATTCCATTGGACTCGGCTCGCAGTTGAAAAGCAATGAAGTTACATCCTGTAGCTACGGGTCACAAGAGTATGGTGAAAACATTATGAAACGGCTTGCGAACACAACTGATTCGGACAAGTACCAGTCGGCGCAGCCGTCAGGCATGTATGTGTATGCCGCAGACGCGACCCAGTTGAACTCGGCTTTTCAGAAGGTGAGGAGCCTGATCCTCAGGCTCAGCAAGTAGCCCTGTTCCTGGCAGCGTTCGCGGACGAGCTCGTCAGAGTCTGAAAAGCGGCGGAAGTAATCCTACTCCAGCGACTTCATCAGGTTGTATTTTTTTACCAGGTCGTACAGCGTCGGTCTGCTGATGCCCAGTGCCTCAGCCGTTTTGGCCATATTATTGTTCTTGCTTTCCATGGCAGCAACCACCATTTCCCGCTCGATCATCTCCCGGGCATCTTTCAGGGTCAGTTTTGAGGGCCTGAAGAACTTTTCCTTCGTTGTCCCGGGAGAAAATATCAAGGCTTCCGGTTCAATTATGGTTTCGTCAGACATGATTACGGCACGCTGCACCGTGTTTTCCAGCTCCCGAACATTCCCGGGCCATTCATAGGATTCGAGCAGTTTCACGGCGGCGGCGCTGAACCGTCGCGCTTTCTTCCGTAAATCAGTACCAAATCTGCGGAGAAAGAAGTTTGCCATCAGCATGATGTCACCATCCCGTTCCCGCAGCGGGGGGAGATGTATGTGAATCACCGATATCCGATAGTACAGATCCTCACGAAAGCTGCCGGTCTCAATTTCCTTCGTGATGTCCCTGTTGGTTGCAGCAATGATACGGGCATCAACGGAGATGTCTTCTCTTCCGCCAACACGCTGGATTGTTTTTTCCTGGAGAAAACGGAGCAGTTTTACCTGAAGAGTGAGTGGCAGTTCACCGATCTCATCGAGGAACAGCGTCCCCTTGTTGGCGTATTCCACTTTCCCCTGCACGCGGTTGTTGGCGCCAGTGAAAGCTCCTCGTTCGTGGCCGAACAGCTCAGATTCAAGCAGGTTTTCAGGGATAGCTCCGCAATTTATTGCTATGAAATCCCTTGTTTTTCTGGTGCTCAGATCATGAACCGCCCTGGCGACCAATTCTTTGCCGGTACCGCTTTCGCCGGTAATCAGTACTGCCGCACTCGATGAGGCAACCTTGCGGATAGAAGAAAATACCTCCAGCATGCGCGGTGATCCGCCGATAAGCCTTCCCGCGTTGAATCCGTGCTGATCCAGGCTGCTCTGTTGCAGGCGGATGTTATCCTTTTCAATTGCCGCCAGATGAAATGCTCGCGCGAGAATAACTTTCAACTCCGCGAGATCAAAGGGCTTGCTGTAATAATCGTAGGCACCGTTCTGCACGGCTCTTAAGGCATTATTGCGATCTCCATTACCGGTGATCATGACTATTTTTGTAGCCGGAGCTCTGCGGAGGATCTCGTCAAGACAGTGAAAACCTTCTTCACAGCCGCTTGCATCAGGCGGCAGCCCAAGGTCAAGCGTCACAACTTTGGGGACATGTTTGTGTATGAGCTGGAGCGCATCCTGGCGGTTGCCGGCAACGAAAACCTCATAATCATGTGCGAGACCCCAGCGCAGCTGGCTGCTTATTGTCTGGTCGTCTTCTATTATAACGAGCTTTTCCATGAAGAACCTTTCCACACCTGCCGGAGTCAGGCCGCCTCCGCCTGAATTCTGGGGAGCCAGACAGTAAATTCCGATCCTTGGCCGATGGTGCTTACAACTTCGATCCTGCCGCCGTGTGCCTCGATAATCTGCCTGCTCTGGTAGAGGCCTATTCCCATACCCTGTTCCTTCGTGCTGGTGAACGGTTTGAAAAGTGTATGCTGCACAAACGCTTCCGCTATGCCGCACCCTTCGTCTGTAACACGAAAGAACAGACTGCCGTTTTCTCCCACCTCGACCTTTACCGGCTTGGTTCCGTTGGTCGCCTCGACCGCATTCAACATGAGGTTGAGTGCCACCTTCTGCAGCTCTTCCCGGTCCGCTTCGGCAATGACGTGGTCTCCTGTGACGTTCAGTAACGCACCATTTACCAGCGCTGCTGTTTCGTGTGCCATCTGGAAAAGATCTACCGTAGCCAAATGGAGGGAATTTTTCTCCGGCAGCTGTTTCAAACGGAGGATCAGGGCATTCATTCTGGTCACAATGTTTTTCAGTGACACGAGCAGATCGCTTTGAAATGCCGGCAGACCGATGTGCTCTTGTGCGTTTTCAAGCATGAGGGAGAGGGCGGCAATAAGGTTTTTCAGGTCATGCATTACAAAGGTGGATACCTTGCCTACGGCTGCCAACTCCCGCGAGCAGGTCAGTTGATCCGAAAGCCTGAGATTCAGAAGTGCTGAAGCTGCCTGTTTTGCCAGAGTTCTCATCAGGTCGAAATCTTCATGAATATAGTTTTCATCTGAGCTGCGCGGCATTCCCAGCACAATAAAGCCATCTACAGAGCCGTTCATGAAAAGCGGTATGATAAAGCAGGCGGCGGCTTCGCTGAAATACGTCTTGTGCCGGTCGCTTTCAGGACATATGGCGACATTATCCCTGAGGTCCAGAATCCATTTGCACCCGGTTAACGATTCGATAATGGGATCGTTGATGGTGAAGGTTACATCACAGGTTTCCAGCGCAATATCTGCTGCCTGTCGATAGACGTCGCGCTCCTGGCTTATGATGAACAGCGCTCCTTTTCCCATGCCGAAGGTGTCACAGAATTCAGAAACTATAGAATGGAGAAGGCTGTCACTTGTCTGTGCTGCAGAAAGGCGGTCGGTAAACTGAAGCCACTGGTTACGATAGTCGTACTTGTGCTGGTAGAAGTTTTTCTGAATGAATATCCTTACTTTGCGCTTGACGGATTCTGAAAGAATGACAATGAACAGCCCCAAACCGACAAAAATGGCGAGCGTGATGATCATGGCATGCTGAAAACCATTGCCGAAATACTTCAGCCCCTCACCGACAAGCCCGAGGCAGATGATGTAGATACCGACGGCGAGAAGTACCACCGATTTGTATGCAAACTGAGGCGAAACGTGGACTGTGACCCCGCTGCCGCGTTTCAGGCGGGAATAGAATATTATTACTACGGATACAATCAATACGGCAGACCGCATCGGTACCAGCTGCATATTAATTGTGCGGAATAACAGACCCTGACTGTAGTAAATCAACAGTGCTGAAAGGTATGCTCCGGCACCGAGCAGCTCTAACTTGATTTTCCACCGTGAAGTCAGGGTTGTGTGCGCCAGGGTCCGTTCCAGCTGAATCAGGGCTGCAACCAGATACACAAGAATAACAAGAAAAAATGCAAATCCGCTGTTGCTGAGGAAAAGGATTTTTTCAGTAAAAAAATCCGGTGAGTAGACAAATGAATGGGTGGGAAGCGCGACCGCTGCGATTAACAGGAGCGGCGATGCTGCCAGGAGAAACCGTACATGTGCCGGAAGGGCTTTGTAAGTAACGCTCTGCCGGCCGGCCGTCATGGCATAGATGAGCCAGGCAGGGAGCAGTATCGCTTCAGTCGTAAGAGAGAACTTCTTCCATACGTTAAGCTGTTCCGGATTGCACAATGTTAGCAGGTCAAAAAACTCTAGAAATGCGGCCAGCAAAACGGCACATGCAAGAGCCGCAGGCAGGGATAGAGCGCCATTCCTGAGTTTGAAGTAGAGCGGAAACAGTACCGCAACAGTTATTGCAGTGATCGAAATTAACGTTAGCATGGTGACTGAATCTATCTCGTATGCACAAGTTTCTGTAAGTACCAGCCCATAGCCGATTCCAGGCCCTCTTCAACGGAATGGGTCGGGGAATAGCCGAGTAACCGCTGTGCCTTACTGATATCCGCCTGTGAGTGGAGGACATCCCCAGAACGAAAATCACGGTACTGAGGGGTAGTCTTTCCCCCGGCCGCGTGGTCTGGCGGCATGTTTTTCTGCAGTAACTGATATAGTTCATTTAGCGAAATACGATTGTTGAGTGCAACGTTGTAGACCTGATTGACCGCTTCAGGGTTGCTTGTTACTGCCGCCAGAAGATTGGCCTGCACCACATTCTCAATGTAGCAGAAGTCCCGGCTCGTTTCGCCAGTGCCGTTGATGTACACGGTTTCACCGCTGCACAGTGCTGAGATCCAGTGAGGGATGACCGCTGCGTACGCACCGTTCGGATCCTGGCGTGGGCCGAACACATTGAAATAGCGGAGCCCGATTGTTTCCATCTTGTACAGGTGCGAGAACACATGAGCATACATCTCGGTGACCTTTTTGCTGACGGCATACGGGGAGAGTGGGTTGCCCGTGATGTTTTCGACTTTCGGCAGATCCGGCTGATCTCCGTATACCGCGCTGCTGCTGGCGTACACTACGCGTTTAACCTGGTTGTCACAGGCTGCCTTAAAGATAGCAAGGGTTCCGTTTACGTTGTTATCATTGCAGTTCAGCGGGTCTTCTATTGATCGGGGCACCGAGCCGAGCGCAGCCTGATGAAGGACAAGATCGATCCCCCTGCAAGCGGACAGGCACGTTGCAAAATTTCGTATATCTCCTTCAATAAGGCGGAATCTCTGCCACCGTTTCGCTCCGACCAGTTCATGAACATCCCGGATATTGCTCCGCTTTCCGGTTGAAAAATTATCAAGTCCGATCACGTGCTGATCAAGCTGGAGCAGCTGTTCAATAAGGTTGGAGCCGATAAATCCGGCTGCACCGGTAATCAGCCATCGTTTCGGTTTAGCCTGTATTTCCTTCCGTATGTCATCGTAGGCGGTCATAATTTCCCCCAATATTTTATAGTCTCCACACCCGAATTCCCGCATCATGCAGGGCCGTCTGATCAAATATTCCCTTGACATCTATCAGTACCGGATTGCCCGTAATCATCAGTGTCGACAACTCTGCAATTGACCAGTTCCGGTACGCATTATGGGCCACAGCGGATATTACGGCCGCAGCAGGCTTCAATTCATCCAGCCCGAAAAGCGGGATACCATACTCCCGAAGCGCCTCGGCAGGGTCTGCCAAATGGTCATACACCTGTACTGTGAGCCCGTATTCCTGAAGTTCCCGAATAATATCAACGACCTTCGAGTTGCGCAGGTCCGGGCAATCCTCCTTAAAGGTAAGCCCCAGGACGGTGACCGTGCTGCCGGAAATGAAGTGCCCGGCGTGAATCATCTCTTTTATGGCGTGCTGGGCAATGAATTTGCCCATGCCGTCATTGATCCGACGCCCGGCTAAAATCACCTGTGGTATGTAGCCGATCCGCTCAGCTTTATGGGTAAGATAATACGGATCGACTCCGATACAGTGGCCACCAACCAAGCCCGGTTTGAACGGAAGGAAGTTCCATTTAGATCCGGCAGCTTCCAGCACATCTCCGGTATCGATCCCTAACCTTCGGAATATGAGGGCAAGTTCGTTCATGAGGGCGATATTCAGATCACGCTGGGTGTTTTCGATTACCTTTGCCGCTTCTGCCACCATGATACTCGGCGCACGGTGAACACCGGCAGTAACCACCCGTTCATAGGTTTGTGCGATTATTTCCAGCGATTCCTTATCCTGCCCTGCAACAACCTTTTTAATTTTGGTGAAAGAATGTTCCTTGTCACCCGGATTAATCCGCTCCGGGCTGTACCCGATTTTGAAATCACGCCCGCAGACCAGTCCCGATTCCTTTTCCAGAACCGGAAGGCACTCCTCTTCGGTCGCGCCGGGGTAAACCGTTGATTCGTACACCACGATGTCTCCGATCTTCAGCGCTTTACCGGCAGTGACCGAAGCCCTGATAAGAAGAGAAAGATCCGGCTGATTGGCATCATTGACCGGTGTCGGCACGGCGATGATGTGGAAATCGGCATTTTTCAGTTCATTAATGCTTGAGGTGTAGAGAATATCTGAGGCACTCAGCTCATCAGGAGCAATTTCCCCTGTGCGATCATGGTTGCGCTGAAGTTCTGCAATGCGGGTCGGGTTGATATCAAAGCCGATGGTTTTTGCGCCGGTGCCGAAGGCGACTGCGACCGGAAGACCGACATAGCCAAGCCCGATAACGGAAACATTTCTTAAAGTATTCAAGGTACGTCCTCTTTACACATGGTCCGGTTATGTGGATGACATGCCGGGTTGAAAACCGGCACAGACCGGAGGTGATTCTTCATGGATTAACAATCTACCCCATGCGGGATATCACATTCCATGCCAGATAGTGTTCTGATTAAAAACGTTGTAATGATGGGTGGTTGAGCGAAGTTGTCGGCTTTTGACAGTGAGTGGTGAATGTTACCGCAATGCATGGACTCTCGGACACGGTACTGGGAATGTGAGCTTGGAAGCCGTTCGCAGCAGCTCGTAAAATATTAGTGCCGCTGTTACTATTGGAGCATGGATTTAGTATATGTATTAAAATTACAGTAGGTAAAATTTTTTACGCACTCGACTTGACAATGAATATTTATGCGCTACAACTGATTGAACATGTTCAATAGTAAATATAATCTAAGCGCTATGTATCAGATAAATTTCAGCGTTTTGTACGCCTAGTGGTGAGAGTGAGGGTGAATTATGACGGAAGTATCCCCTGAAAATACATGTGCGGTTTTGCTGGTCAGTGAAGATTCTCGGATTTTGGAGCAGACCAGGTCGCTGTTTTATGATGCCGGAATCAGTTCCGTCATCGCACTTGCAGATAGCCGCGCCACACTGCCGTTTCTCCAGCAGCATGTCGTTTCACTGGTGGTTCTTGACATGACTTCCGGCATGAAACAGTCTGAATTACTTGAAAAAATCTGCAGGGATTACCCGGATCTTCCTGTTATTGTTGAATCAGAGTCCAATGACGCGAAGATGGCTGTGTACTGCATGAAGGCTGGAGCTGTTGATTATGTAGTCATTCCTGAGGAATCCGGCCGGTTGATAGCGGCGGCTGAAGATGCTTTGAACAATAATTATCCTCTGCAGGAAGCATCCTCTTTAAAGGATTATCTGCTTAATGACCGCTTGGTTCACGCCGAGGCTTTTGCCGAAATACGGACCGTTTGCAGAAAGATGCGTTCAATCTTTCAGTATACCGAAGTTGTCGCCTGTTCACCGCAGGCGGTACTGATAACCGGAGAGACCGGAGTCGGCAAGGAGCTGTTTGCGCGTGCTATTCACCGGATAAGCAGATTACGGGGGCAGTTTGTCAGCATAAATGTCGCCGGTCTTGATGACACAATGTTTTCGGATACTCTGTTCGGTCATAAGAAAGGAGCTTTTACCGGAGCGGACCAATACCGGGATGGTTTGGTCAGCAAGGCGGCGATGGGTACACTGTTTCTTGATGAAATAGGAGATCTGAATGAGTTGTCACAGGTCAAACTTTTGCGGCTGCTTCAGGAGCGCGAGTACTATCCTGTCGGCTCTGACCAGGTCAAGGCAAGTTCCGCACGAATTGTTCTGGCGACAAATGTAAATCTTCAGGAGCGCATTAAAGAAGGGCGTTTTCGTCGGGATCTTTATTACCGGCTTTGCAGCCATCAAATCCACATACCGGCGCTCCGGGAGCGGCGTGAGGATATTCCGCTTCTGCTCGCAAGTTTCATTGCAGAGTCTGCCCGTCACTTTGGCAAAGATGCACCCGCCGTTTCTCCGGAGCTGAAGCAGGCGCTTTCAGAATATGATTTTCCGGGAAATGTCAGGGAACTTCAGGCCAGGGTGAGCGATGCGGTAGCCCGCAACGAAGCGGGCACGCAGCTCTCTCTTGATGATTTTTCAGGGATTTTGACTGCAGCACAACCACGATCATTCGCCCCCTCTGCTGTTCCGGTTTCCGTTACGGCGGGGGTCTACGGTCTTTTTGGCCGCCTGCCGACGTTTCGTGAAATCGAAAATTACCTGATAGTAGAGGCGTTGAAGGTGTCTGAAGGGAGTTATGCGGTCGCCGCCTCCATATTGGGGGTGACGCGTCAAACTATCAGTAAACGTCTGAAATCAATTGAATCTGTTTGAACATGCTGTCTTACCACCACATTCTGGAAAGGGTATTGCAATGAAATCCAAGATAAACTCACAGCTGCCGATTCTGTTAATCGATGATGACCCTGTTGTGCTCGAAATACATGTTACTTCCCTTATGAGTGAGGGGGTCAGTAATGTTCTCACACTTTCTGACAGTAGAAAAACCCTGCAATTTCTTGAAGATAATCCGGTCTCAATTATTGTTCTTGATCTGATGATGCCGCATGTTTCCGGCCTGGAACTCCTCCCGATTCTGATTCGGAGCTTTCCCCAGATACCGGTTATCGTTATGACGTCATCCGATGATATTGAAACAGCTGTCAGTTGTATAAAAGCGGGTGCCGTTGATTTTCTGACCAAACCGGTTGAAGTTGAACGGCTGCTGCTCAGCGTTGAGAATGCACTGCATATTAATGAATTATCCATGGAAAACCGCAGCTTGCGGGAATATCTGCTGAATGACCGTTTGGAGCACCCTGCCGCGTTTGATGCGATTATCACAACCAGCAAAAAAATGCGGGGCATCTTTCAGTACATCGAGGTGATTGCAAAATCGGACCAGCCGATTCTGGTAACGGGAGAAACCGGTGTCGGCAAGGAGCTGATTGCACGGGCGATCGGAGCACTAAGTGGGCGAAAAGGGGCCTTTGTTACGGTCAACGCTGCCGGACTTGATGATAATATGTTTTCAGATACCCTGTTTGGACACAAAAAGGGGGCGTTTACCGGTGCCGACCAGGCACGTGACGGGCTGATAAGCACCGCTGCCGGCGGTACCCTGTTTCTGGATGAGATAGGTGATTTGAACGAGGCATCCCAGATTAAGCTGCTCAGGCTCATTCAGGAACAGGAGTACTACCCGGTCGGGTCGGACATATTAAAACGGACGGATGCACGTTTGATTGTAGCCACCAACCACGATCTTACCAATCTTATTGCGACCAACAAATTCCGCAAAGATCTCTACTACCGCCTCTGTGCCCATCACATCCAGATACCTCCGCTCAGGGAACGTCGCGAAGATATTCCTTTTCTGTTGGACCATTTTCTCGATAACGCATCGAAGTCTTTCCGCAAACCAAAGCCGGTCCCTTCGCGTGAAGTCACCGCACTGCTGTCAACCTATCATTTTGAAGGAAATGTACGCGAACTTCATGCCATGATTTTCGATGCCGTCGCTCGATATACATCCGGCCTGCTGACGCTTGACTGTTTCACCGGTCTGGCAGGCAACGACTGCAGTCAGGGCAACAGAGCATTACTGGCTCCCAGTAAAGAGGTGGATGATGTGCTGTACAGTTTTTTCGGTCGGTTTCCGACCATAAAGGAGATGGAAGACTATTTGACTTCGTCCGCCATGAATCTGACCAGCAGTAACCAGAGATCCGCTGCTCTGCTGCTTGGTATAGCCCGTCAGACACTCAGCAAGCGCCTTGGTGTCGCAGGGTGAGTAAAGGAGTTTTAGTTATTTCTGTGCCACCTTTGTAACAGCAGTAAAATTATTACATTGAACAGTTTACGTTCAATTATCGCTACTTTCAGTATTTGGTCATCAACAGCTTCACGTATTCATTTCTTCTCTGTTCCGGTCGAAACAGCTACCGTGTTTGTAACAGTTTGATAATACGGCATAATATTCTCTCCTCCTGCTGGCACAGAATGTGTATTTGTTCTTCTGTGACAGCAGTATATTTTTGTTGTACCAGCGGTTTCGAATATACCGTGGAACAAAAGGGGAGAAATATATGTGTGGTATCGTTGGGTATATGGGAAATCATGACGCCATGCCGGTTATTATGAGCGGGCTTAAGATGCTTGAATACCGTGGCTATGATTCTGCAGGAATCTGCACCATCGATGCAGGAGCTGTCGAGATCCGTCGCAGTTCCGGCAAGTTGATTAATCTGGAACAACTCATCAAGGATAAGCCGTTGTCCGGCACCATCGGCATTGGGCATACCCGGTGGGCGACACACGGTAAACCAACGGTAGCTAATGCCCATCCCCATAAAGGGGGGGGGGTCGTGATTGTCCATAACGGGATCATAGAAAATTATTTGACCCTGAAGGATGAGTTAATCACCAAAGGCCATGAATTTACGTCTGAAACGGATTCAGAGGTTGTCTCGCATCTTATTGATGAACATCTGAAAACGTCGGAATCTCTTGAAGAGGCGGTGCAGCAGGCGCTAAAGCATCTGAAAGGGGCGTACGCACTCTGCATTCTGAGCCAGAAAGACGATAAAACGTTGATCGCGGCCAAATTGGGCTCCCCAATGGTTATCGGTATCAAGGGGGACGAATATTTTGTTGCATCCGACATGCCTGCTATCATTTCACATACACGGGAAATTGTGGTTATGGAAGATGGTGAGATGGCGATTTTCAGGAACGGCGGTGTAAAATTCTGCACCACCGACGGCTCTGAAATCACCAAGGCTTCCCGCTTTGTTGACTGGTCTCCGTTGAAGGCTGAAAAAAACGGCTACCCAAACTTTATGCTGAAAGAAATTAATGAGCAGCCCCAGGCTGTCAGAAATGTGATCGCGGGTCGCCTGCTGGAAGAGATTGGTGACGTGTATCTTGAAGGTATGAATGCTGATGACAGTAAACTGAACACATTTGAAAGAATTTGTCTGGTCGCCTGCGGCACGTCGTGGCATGCGGCGCTGGTTGGTAAATACTTGATTGAGGAACAGTGCAGGATACCGGTCGATGTGGAGATTGCATCGGAGTTCCGCTACAGGGACCCACTTGTTTCAGCAAAAACGCTCGTTATCCCGGTTTCCCAGTCAGGGGAAACGGCAGACACGCTGGCTGCATTACGTGAAGCCAGGGGCAAGGATGCATATATAGTGTCGATCTGCAATGTTGTTGATTCGTCAATCGCCCGTGAATCAGACGGGGTAATCTATACGCACGCCGGCCTGGAAATAGGAGTCGCTTCTACAAAAGCCTTTGTCACCCAGCTTGTGGCGCTCTATCTGCTGACAATTCGTCTCGGGCGGGCAAACGGCACCATTGATCTGGCCAAAGGGCAACAAATGATCGTAGCACTGGGTGAACTTCCGGAACTGGTGAAAAAAACTCTGGAACTTGATCCGCAGATAGAAGAGATCGCCTGTGAGTATCTTACCTCCTGCGATGCCATCTATCTTGGACGAGGCATCAGCTACCCTATCGCTCTTGAAGGGGCTCTCAAATTGAAGGAAATTTCGTATATCCATGCAGACGGATATCCGGCCGGAGAGATGAAACATGGGCCGATTGCCCTGATCGACAGGGATATGCCGGTATTCGTTCTCGCTCCAAATGACCGGCACCTTGTCAAGGTCAGGTCCAATATGGAGGAGGTTATTACCCGAGGCGGCAAAGTCATTGCCCTCTGCTCGGAGGGAGATTCTGAAACAGGTCGGAGAGCGAACTTCACTCTTACTGTCCCATGGGCTGGAGAACTCCTGAATCCGGTCCTGTATTCGGTGGCACTTCAATTACTGGCATATAACTTTGCTATTCTAAAAGGTAAAAATGTTGATCAGCCACGAAATCTGGCCAAAAGTGTTACGGTTGAGTGATGCAGGCTGATACCGGAATGGGGGGGAGTATGTTGAACAGAGCATGTGAAATACCATCAAGCGAACTCATCGTAGCCTCCA
Source organism: uncultured Geobacteraceae bacterium (assembly GCA_903862245.1). Taxonomy (GTDB): domain Bacteria; phylum Desulfobacterota; class Desulfuromonadia; order Geobacterales; family Pseudopelobacteraceae; genus JACRCG01. Next base: position 30,965 of record CAIOXL010000008.1, read on the forward strand.
GTTATCGTGGGCTGCAGTACGCGGTTAGCGCACTGACCGGAGATGTGCAGCCTCCCTGCTGTTTCTGCACGGACCGGCAGATATTTGTCTGTTCCGAGTCAGGTCAGGAATGCGACAAATTCATGAGATACTATTCAAATTATGAAGCATAATACCATTGCATTTTTGTTCAATAGTATTTATAAGCCATCCCGAATATCTGATTAGCTTGTCATTGAATATCTGGTGTCCACTCTATACTTGGGAGTCCTGATTTGACGCGTATATACAGGATATTGATTGTCGATGATGAACTTGCCGCCGCCAACGCACTCAGCAAGTCGCTGCTGAGATTCGGCTACGATGTCGTCGCCATAATCGACAACGGGGACGAAGCTGTTGCGACGGCATCTGCCTTGCTTCCCGATCTGATACTCATGGATGTGTCGCTCAAGGGAACCATGGATGGTATTACCGCCGCCAGCCGGATCTCAGCAGAATTGGACGTACCGATAATTTTCCTGACCGCTTATGGAGATGACGCAACATTTTCCCGCTCCAAAATATCAAACGCGTCTGCTTTTCTTGAAAAACCGGTCAATCTCAGCCATCTCAAGCACTGTATCGAGATGGCTATTTACAAGCAGTCCCAGCAGCGTATTCAGAAACAGATGGAAAAAGAGCTTCGTCAGAGCGAGCTGCAAACGCTTGCCCTGTTAAAGACGATTCCTGACCTTATCCTCCGCTGCCGGAATGACGGCACCATACTGTTCTGCCAAAAACCTGCCTCCGGCGATTTTTCGTTTATTTCAGATGACCTGATCGGAAAAAAAATCAGCGACGTCCTGATATCCGGTCCGGACTCCGCCTATTGTTACGACATAAAAGAGGGCTTCAGAACAGAGGATCTGCAGCTCAGTTTTAACTTTTCTGTTCAGCGTGTTCCACGGTATCTGGAAATGCGCTCAGTCCGGAGCGGGCCGGACGAAAATATTGTCATTGTGCGCGATATAACCGAGCGCAAGCTGTCGAACGATAAAATATTGCGCTATATGAGCGAGCTCAAGACTTCTCAGGACCTGACGCTCCAACAGTCCAAAGAACTCACTGTCGCACATAATCAGGCGGAAAAGGCCAACCGGGCGAAAAGTGACTTCCTGGCAACCATGAGCCATGAAATCCGCACTCCGATGAACAGTGTCATCGGTATGTCAGAACTGCTGCTTAAAACCAGTCTATCGGAACAGCAGCAGCTTTTTGCCAATGGTATTCTTGATTCTGCAACTATTCTGCTTGATATCATCAACGATATACTGGACTTTTCAAAGATAGAGTCGGGAACAGTTGAATTGAAAGCCGAATCCTTTGATTTGCGCTCGGTATGTGAAAACGTGGGGGAACTTCTCGCACAACGAGCAGTTGCCAGGAATGTGGAGTTGATAATCGGTTGTTCACCGGAGGTGCCGCCGCGTTTTGTCGGCGATGCCGGGCGGATCAGGCAGGTTCTGGTAAATCTTGTTGGAAATGCGATCAAATTTACCAGCTGCGGCCATATAATTATTGACGTTGAATGCAGTGGAAAAAGCGACATGGATGCCTGTGTCAAGGTAAAGGTTAAAGATACCGGCATAGGTATTCCAGATCAGGCAATCTCCCAGCTGTTCCAGAAGTTTTATCAGTCAGATTCTCCGCAGCATCACGTTCAGGGCGGCACCGGTCTTGGTCTTGCCATCTGCAAGAACCTGGTTGAGTTGATGGGGGGCACCATCGGTGTTAAAAGCAGTGAGGGGAAAGGCTCAACATTCTGGTTTACCATGACGCTCCCACTTGATACCTCCTACCGGGAAAAACCGGTTGAAAATTGTGATTTAGCCGGTATTCGTGTTCTGATTGTGGATGATATCCGCCAAAATCGTCTGATACTCTCCAGATACTTTTCCTTCTACGGTTTGCGCTGCAGTATGGCATCATCCGGAGATAAGGCTCTGGAAATGTTGAGTGGAGCCCAAAGTACTGACGATCCTTACCGGATTGTTCTCATAGACCAGAATATGCCGGACATGGACGGAGTGACGCTCGGCAGAAGAATTAAGACGGAAAAAAAACTTGCCAACATAAAATTGATACTCCTGTCGTCTGCTTCTCCGGTTATTGATACTTCTCCGGACTTTCCGAACACGGTGTTTTCAGCGTATTTATCCAAACCGTTTTATCGCTCTCGTGTACTGAATGCGCTCAGGGTCGTTTTACTCTGCTCTCTGCCGCAAAGCAGCTGCAATTATGCCGCAAAAGACGATGTCCAGTCATTTGGTCCGACGGCGGATCTCCGTACTCCGGATGTATCAGAGAAGCTTCTTGTACTTGTGGCTGAGGACAACCCTTCCAGCCAGATTGTGGCGGTCAGCATGCTGCAACTTATCGGCTGCAGGGTTGATGTGGTGTCAAGCGGAAGGGACGCTGTTAAGATGGTCTGTCAGCATCAGTATGATCTGGTGCTCATGGATTGCAATATGCCGGATATGAATGGTTTTGAGGCTACCAAGGAAATCCGGCGGCTGGAGGGGAGAAAGAAACACACTAAAATTGTTGCACTAACTGCGAATGCCATAAAGGGCTTCCGGGAAAAATGTCTCGCAGCCGGAATGGATGATTACCTGAGCAAGCCGATCCGCACCAGTACATTGGAGGAAGTTGTAACCCGCTGGGCGACACCTCTCCGGCAACTACCCCCCGGAAAGCAGCTACACCAAGCTGAGGATAAATACCTGGAATCAGTTCCAGGCACGGTGTTTAATGCGGCACGGCTGCAAAAACTGCTGCGGACATTCAAAAAAACAGGCAAGGATTTTGTGCCGGCTGTGGTTGAGCCGTATTTGAAAAATGTTGAAAAACATATACCCTGGCTGTATGCAGCGGTTGACGAAAAGAATTTTACGGGAGTGTGCGATACGGCGCATTTTCTTCTCGGCGGGAGCAGAAATCTGGGGCTGGAGAAGATTTCTGAAATCTGCACCGGCCTTCAAGACAGTGCAAATCATGACAATCAGGATATAGTAAAAGAGCTGGTCATCGCCCTTGAACGGGAATTGCCGCTTGTTAATATACACGTGAATGACTTGCGGGAGAAGGGGCTTATTTAAGGATAACTTTTCCTGACCGGGCGCTTTATTTCCCATCAAAAAAAGCCGGTTTGAGGATGATATTTTTACTGCCTATAATTTCAATATCTCCGGACTGGCTAAGCCGCATCAGCAGCCTGCTTACCGTTTCTCTGGCCAGCGACGCAAAATCGGCCAACTCTTTATGAGTCAGTTTGAACGGAATGATGACGCCTCTATTATCCCTGATGCCGTAAACTGAGCTGATGTGAGCCAGGACGGCTCGCACTCTGGCCTCCGCATCCGGTTGACCGAGTACCCGCAGCATGACCCATGACTCTCTCAGCCGTTCGCAGAGCAAGGAAATTATCTGTTTGAGCACCTTTTCATCTTTCATAAAGTACTGTTCGAAATCATTCTTCGAGATCAACCCCACGGTAGCATCCTCCATAGCCACAATAGTTGCCGGCTGAGCTTTTCCATCAAGCAGAGTCATCTCGCCAAAAAAATCACCCTTTTTGCGGATGACCAGAATCTGCTCCTTCCCATCCAGATTTATCCGAATGACCTTAATTTTCCCGGAAAAAACCACATACATAAAGTTTTTGGATTCGTCCTCCATAAGGATGACGGAATTCTTTCTGAAGTGCTTTTCCGAGATAATCTGGCTGAGCCGCAGTTTATCCTCCGGGAGCAGGCAGGAAAATATGGGGATATGCTCAAGCGTTTTAAGGTGGCTGTGTCTTCCGGTTTCATTCATTGCAAACCTCATGTGTGGCAGTTGTTAATGTGCCAATGGGTCCTTATTGTTTTTTTGGGTAATGTGCGAATGAAAGCCATCTGTAGCATGAGTCTTTTCTTCCATCTGGGATATACGCCGCCTCGTCCTCATGCCGTGCTGCAGCTCTTTGTCAGTTATGTCCATTGAATCCGAAAAAAATCTGAATGTATTTCGACCCTCTTTTTTTGCAACATACATGGCCATGTCGGCTTTTTTCAGGAGAGTTTCAATTGTTGAACCATGGAGCGGATACACAGCTATTCCGATACTTGTGGTCACATACGTCGGTCGGCCAAGGATATCGAACGGTTCCTTGAAAATTGTCTGAACCTTTTCGGCAAATGATATGATGTCCTGTATTGTATCGGCATCGTTTATGATGATAACAAACTCGTCCCCTCCAAGCCGCCCGACGGTGTCATACTGGCGCATGCATTTTTGCAGCCCCAGCGCTATTTTTTTGAGAAGAATATCGCCGGAAAGGTGCCCCATGGAGTCGTTGATGTTTTTAAAATTATCCAGATCAAGGATCATCAG
>CAIOXL010000009.1 GCA_903862245.1 uncultured Geobacteraceae bacterium
CCCCAGCGCCCCCTGCCCGATATGATCATGCCGGTCGACCCGTGAACCGAGCCCCTTTTTGGAATCGTTGAAGTGAAAACAGTGCAGCCGGTCAAGGCCGATGATCCGGTCGAACTGCGCCATTGTGTCATGATACCCCTCTTGGGTGGCGGTGTCGTACCCGGCTGCAAAGGTATGGCACGTATCGAAGCAGACCCCGAATTTTTCCGGGAACCGTGAACCGGCGATTATCGCACCCAACTCTTCAAACGTCCTCCCCAGGTTACTCCCTTGCCCCGCCGTTGTCTCCAACAGCACCTTCCCCTCGAACCGGGGGACCTCTCCGAAAAGCTGGTCAAATGCCGCAACAACCCGTGCCAGGCCGCTCTGGGGAGAGTCAGCCAGGTGCGATCCAGGGTGCATAACAATCTTGTCGATGCCCAGCCGCACACAGGTTTCCAGCTCATCGCGAAATGCCGCCAGACTTTTGTCGCGAGTTTCCCCCGGTGGGGCGGCCAGATTGATCAGGTAGATATCGTGGGAAATGACCTCATGCAAACCGGAAGCAGCAAGCTTACTGAGAAACAGAACGACATCGGCCTCGCTGACCGGTTTGCCGCGCCACTGGTTGGAGTTGCGGGTAAATACCTGAAGAACATTGCAGCCGGCTGCGACAGCCCGGTCAATGGCGAAGTGCAGCCCCCCCGAGATGGACATGTGGGCACCCAGGTAATCTTTCATCGTGCCGCCTCCGTAAGGTCGCAATAGTTTCCGTAAAAATGGACATCAACCTCATCGCCTGCGGCAAAGTAGCAGCTCTCGGCCGGCAGGACGGCAAGCGCCTGGGCGTCAACCATGGTTTTCAAAATGGCGGTCTGCTGATTACCGGCCGAACCGGCAAACCAGCGTCCCTCTTCATACTCCAGCTTTATCCGGACAATCTGGATCTTGCCCGGTTTTTTGGTTATTTCCTCCCGCAGGATCGCCTTGAACAGTGGGCGCAACCTCGCTGATGCCCCTGCATCTTCAGCAGCGCGGGGCGAACAAATTCCTCGAACGTGATCATGGTTGAGACCGGGTTTCCCGGCAGCGAAAAGACCGGCGTTGCTCCGAACATGGCAAAAGCGGTCGGCCCTCCCGGCTTTACTCCGACTTTCCAAAAGATCCGTTCCGCGCCCATTTTCTCCAGTATCCCCCGCACCAGATCGCAATCTCCAGCCGAAACTCCGGCAGAAGTGATCAGGACATCGGCTTTCAACCCTTCCCGCAGTTTTTCAATATGACTCTCCTCGGTGTCACGAGCGATACCGAGGAGACGGGGGACACATCCTGTCTCCCGAACGGCGGCAGCCAATGAAAGCATATTGCTGTTGACGATTTCTCCCGGACCGGGGCTCCGCCCCAGTTCGATCAGTTCGTCTCCGGTAGAAAGAATCGCCACAACCGGCCGGCGATAGACCGGAACCTGTGCGATACCGAAGTTTGCCAGAATATTTATTTCGGGCGCCCGGATAATCGCCCCGGCATGCACGAAAACGGCGCCGGACATCACATCTTCGCCACGTACGCGGATATGCTGCCCCTTTGTTACCGACTGCTGCAGCGTCACCTCCAGATGACCATCGTCGGTTTCCTCGACCGGTACAACCGCATCACACCCGGAGGGTGTCGGCGCGCCGGTCATGATCCGCACGGCACACCCCTGTTCAACGCCAATACCTTCAGCCTTGGCTCCGGCCGGCAGAAAGCCGGTTACTCTCAGCCGGCAGAGCGGCTGGTTACAATCGGC
>CAIOXL010000010.1 GCA_903862245.1 uncultured Geobacteraceae bacterium
ATAAACCTGAACTATTTCAAAATGCGTATTCCGATGAAGTCGGCCACCTATTCCGACGGAAGTCGGCCGGGCATTCCGATGAAGTCGGCCACCCCCTGAGGGGGTGCGCCGCTGGGTGAAAAATTAGATTCTCACATGGTTTCGGCTGCGTCAATCTTTGATCGTATTTTGCGCATTGATTCTTCTCCTTTCAGTTCAATTTTGTATGCGTTGTGCAACACCCGATCAAGAATGGCATCTGCCATTGTTGGGTCATTGAGTGCCTCGTGCCAGTTTGCTACCGGCAGTTGACTGGTTATCAGCGTTGAAGACTTATGGTAACGCTCGTCGATGATCTCCAGTAAATCTCGCAACTGTTCAGGTGACATGGGCGCGATACCCCAATCATCCAGAACAAGAAGATCTGCATTGGCTATCGATTTCATGACTTTTTTGTAGCGTCCATCGTGGCGGGCAAGATCCAGTTCCTGCATGAGCGTCGGGAGCCTGTGATAAAGGGTTGTTATCCCCAAGCGGCAGGCTGTGTGGGATAAGGCACATGACAGCCAGGTTTTACCTGCACCGGTTGCACCGGTTATCAAGAGGTTATGTTTTTTCTTGACCCACTGACAGGTGGAAAGGCTGGCGAGGAGAGAACGATCAATCTGACGGCTGGCTCTTGTGTCCAAATCTTCAAGGACGGCGTTCTGGCGCATTTTCGCGTTTTTAAGCCGCGTGGCGAGCTGTCGTCTCTCCCGCTCCATGAACTCCATATCCACAATAAGAGCTAGTCTGTCCTCAAATGGCAGGTTGTGGATCTCGGGGGTTTCCAGTTGTGTTCTGACTTCTTTGGCCATACCGGTTAACCGCATACTGTTGAGCTTGTCGATAGTAGGGTGAATAAGCATTCTGTGGTTCTCCTTTGTTTGATTAACGTCGGTCTTTTTTTTCAGTCATTGTTACTGCGTAACGTTTTAGGTACGTGTTCCACTCCGGAGTATCCGGTTCGAGGCTCTGAAGTATCGCATCATCTGCATTGCATATCAGTTGTTCCAGTATCTGACGCCTTGTAGCCCCGTGGCGTTTCGCCAGTCGATCAAGGGCAAAGTCGGTTCCGCTGGTTACCCATGTGTTAATTCTTCGGTCTCCGTCGCCATCATTGCGGCGTGCCCGGTATTCGGACTGCCTCTGTGCAGATGTTTTTGCCATGTTCAAGCCCTTTCTTTAAATAGCGTTACGCAGTAACAATTTCCCGTTACGGCGTAACGCTTCAAGTGTCAGTGATAGTATTCGGTGCCGCGAATGTTGGGGTGAACAACGAACGGCTTTGCTAGTATTTGTGCGGGAAGCGGCTTTGAGTCGAGTCCGTTTACCAGTATCGATTTCAGGCTGGTGTAGCTGATCCCACCGATGGCCAGCGCCCTTTTGGAACCAGCCTCTACACGTTCCTTTCCATACTTTTTGGAAAGGGAGATAACCCCCATGCATGAGACGAATCCCTGCTGCGGATGAACCTTACCGGCAAGGATGGCATCTACCAGCTTTGCTGTGGACTCACCGGTTTCAGCAGCCCAATTGACGAGTCGTTCGGGAGTCCATTCGGCATATTCCCTATGGGCCTTTGGCATATGTTCGGGAACGGTTGTATAGCCTCTTTTGTAACGGCGAATGTGACTGGCTACACGTTTGCTTTTATGAAAGAATTCGACAGTTAGTATCGTTAGCCTCGCGTCGAGTTTCTCACTTTTGAGCTGATACGGGGCGCTGTAGAAATGATCGTCAATCTGAACATGGTAATTGAAGCCGAGGCGAACCGGGAGCCAATCGGAGTATTCGTAGCGGGTGGCGGGCAGGGGTGCAAGGGCGGGCTGATCCAGTTCGGCAAACAAGCTCATCCGTGAACCGGAAATCTTGCGGAATGGCTTTGCGTTGAGCCTGGTCAATAGCAAGGCGATAGCCTGATTCAGCTCATCCAACGAGAAGAAGGTGCGGTTCCTCAGGACGGCCAATATCCAGCGCTGTACCAGTTGTACGCCAGCTTCTGCTTTCGCTTTGTCACGGGGTTTTCTGACTCGGGCGGGAATAACGGCGACGTTATAGTGGTCTGCGAGTTCGGCGTAAGATGGATTCAGCTTTGGCTCGTAACGGCAAGGTTTTGATACCGCCGAGCGAAGGTTGTCAGGGACAACGATCTTAGGCAAACCGCCGAGGAAAAGGAAGGCCCGCACATGGGAACCAAGCCAGTCCGGGAGCGATTGACTCAAAGTAGCCTCGGCGTACGTGTATGAACTCGCCCCCATGACCGCTACAAACACCTGAGCCTGCTTTACTATTCCGGTTTTTGAGTCGGTCAGTGGTACGGTCTGTCCGCAGTAGTCGACAAACAGTTTTTCACCGGCTATGTGGCACTGACGCATGCAGCAATCGACGCGGTCAGTGAACTCCCGGTAAAGCTTGCAAAACTGGCTGTATTGGTAACCGTCCGGCTGGTTTGCTTTGTACTCGTCCCACAAAAGCGCCAGGGTAACATTTTTCTTTCGCATCTCTTTTTGTAACAGGGGCCATTCCGGTGCAGCCCTGACTGCTTCGGAAACAACAACAGACGGATACAACAGGTGTTCCAGAGCTGTGTCATCCAGATGATCAGGAAAAGGCCAGGTTAGTCCGGCATTTGAGGCGCGTTCAAGGCACCCGGCTACTGTGCTTCTGGCTGTAGAGCAACTTTTTGCAATTTCGCGGTTACTGAGCTGGGTCGTCCACTTCAGTCTTAGTATTTCTCGTATTTTACGCATAGGGGTTCTCTCCGCTGGCACATGCTCCTCCTCAGAATTTGATTGATGAGGAAAGAACATACGCCTGTTGAAATTACCCAGCGACGACTATAAACGGGGGATGGTGCGAAGTACTCAGGGGGTGGCCGAGATCAATCGGAATAGGTGGCCGACTTCAATCATATTGGGTGGCCGAGTTCAATCGGAATCAGTGGCCGACTTGGTGCGGAATCCGCAGGTCGGTCGCCCTATCACCAGTATGGAAGAGGCTCTGGTGGTGCATTCGCTTTGCCATGAGGATGGCTTGAACCAGGTTGAGATCGCAACTCTG
>CAIOXL010000011.1 GCA_903862245.1 uncultured Geobacteraceae bacterium
CCCTGAGGGAGAAGGTGGCCGAAGGCCGGTTGAGGGGGGCAACAATGCTGTATTATCGAGCACTTTTCCCTCACCCCGCCCTCTCCCTGAGGGAGAAGGAATTATAAGCGGGAGATTCGTTCCACCCAGGATTCGTAATCAATCGTATAGTGCGGAATACATCAAAACAGCCGTGGAAAGCCCCCAGTAATTTGGGGGTGCAACGGCTGTTCTGTTTCAGATTGTTCCAGTAAACCATGAAGTTGGATAGTTTCAGAAAAACATGCAGCACCGAGTTGAGTAGGGCGGTGTGACTCTATCCGTCAGGTCATAAATCGGGAGGTTTTCGGAATGGGGAAGGGGATGGATAAAAATTCCTCTCCATTGCATTTAGTAGGAAAGAATCGTATAGTTCCGCCCAATTAACACCGGCAAAATTTTCCCGCCAAAAGGAATCCCATGTTTGAACAGGCATTCAAGAATATAGACGACGTTCTCTGGAAAGAGGCCGGTTGCGGTAGTGAGTTGGATTATGCAGAGCAGACTTCATGGTTGCTGTTCCTGAAATACCTTGACGGACTGGAGCAGGACAAGTCAATGGAAGCCGAACTTGACGGCAAGCGGTACATCTTCATTCTCGATGAGCCGTATCGCTGGGAGAGCTGGGCTGCACCCAAGACCTCAGACGGCAAGCTCGACCACAACAAGGCACTGACCGGCGATGATCTGCGGGACTTTGTAGACCGCAAGCTGTTCCCCTACCTGCACGGGTTCAAGCAGAAGGCCAGTGGCCCCAACACCATTGAGTACAAAATTGGTGAGATATTCGGCGAGATCAAAAACAAGATACACAGCGGCTACAACCTGCGTGAGATCATCGACCACATAGATGAATTACGGTTCCGCTCCCAAACCGAGAAGCACGAACTTTCCCACCTCTACGAAGCCAAGATCAAGAACATGGGTAATGCTGGCAGGAACGGTGGTGAGTATTACACCCCACGCCCGTTGATCCGTGCCATTGTGCAGGTGGTGAAACCAGAGATCGGCAAACGTATCTATGACGGTGCGGTTGGTTCGGCTGGCTTTTTGTGCGAGGCGTTTGACTACCTTAAAAGCCAACCCAACCTTACCACCGACGACATGAAGATTCTGATGGAGCGTACCTTCTACGGCAAGGAGAAGAAGTCTCTGGCGTATGTAATCGCCATTATGAACATGATCCTGCACGGCATAGAAGCACCCAATATCGTTCACACCAACACCCTCGCCGAGAACCTTGCAGATGTGCAGGAGAAAGACCGCTTTGACATCATACTGGCTAATCCTCCATTCGGTGGTAAGGAGCGTAAGGAGGTACAGCAGAACTTCCCCATTCGTACCGGCGAGACTGCTTTCCTGTTCCTCCAGCACTTTATCAAGATGCTCCGTGCCGGTGGTCGTGCTGGCGTGGTTATCAAAAACACTTTTCTCTCCAACACTGACAATGCCTCTGTGAGTCTGCGGAAACTGCTGCTGGAATCATGCAACCTGCATACGGTACTTGATTGTCCTGGGGGCACGTTCCAAGGTGCAGGAGTCAAGACGGTGGTGCTGTTCTTCGAGAAGGGAGCACCCACCCGCAAGGTGTGGTACTACTCCCTTGACCCTGGCCGCAACATGGGTAAGACCAACCCACTGAACGATACCGACATGGTAGAGTTCGTTGACCTGCAAAAGACCTTTGCCGACTCCCCCAAAAGCTGGAGCGTCGATGTTACCGGCATTGATACCAACACCTATGACCTGTCTGTGAAGAACCCTGACGGCGGCGAAGTACTCATTCACCGCACTCCACAGGAGATTATGGACGAGATAGCGGCTCTGGATGCCGAAAGTGCGGAAGTGCTGACGAAAATTGAAAGGCTATTGAAATAAGTCCTATAGGACTCATAAGACCTATGAACAACCAAGATAATCCAATAATCCTGCCCCACGGCAACTATCAGGAACTGCTTTCCTACCAAAAATCAGAGGTCATTTATGACCTGACGTTCCGATTTTGCGAGAAGCATCTCAAAAGGGGTGACCGCACCATCGATCAGATGGTACAGGCGGCTCGTTCAGGCAAACAGAATATTGTTGAAGGAAGCAAGGCCTCCGGTACTTCCAAGGAAATGGAGATCAAGCTGACCAACGTGGCACGGGCAAGCCTGGAAGAGTTGCTGGAAGATTATCGGGATTATCTGCGAGTGCGGGATTTGGCGATTTGGGAGAAGGATTCCAAGGAAGCTCAGTATGTTCGCCAGTTGGGCAATAAGGCCCATACGACCTATGAGACCTATAGGACGTATGTTGATACAAGGTCTGCCGAGGTGGTGGCCAACATCGCCATTTGCCTGATTCATCAGGCAAATTATCTGCTGGATCAACAGATACGGAGGTTGGAGAAGGATTTTCTGAAAGAGGGCGGCTTGCGGGAGCGGATGACGAAGGCACGTTTGCAAGCGCGGGATCAGCTGCGCTTGGATGAACGGAGGAAGGGATGAAGGGTGGATGGGAGTATAGGAAGTTAGGGGACGTATGCGAGGTTATAGGTGGCGGCACCCCCTCAAAAGATAATGAAAAGTTTTACTTGAACGGTACCACGCCATGGGCGACTGTCCGTGATATGAAATCAGATGTTATTTCAGATACAGAATTCAAAATTACAGAAGCGGCTGTTAAAGGCAGCTCGACAAATGTTATTCCTGAAGGCAATGTTGTTATTGCCACCAGAGTTGGCTTAGGTAAGGTGTGCCTACTGGCACATGACACGGCTATAAATCAGGACTTAAAGGGGATTATTCCAAAAAGCACTTCTGTATTGTCGGTTGGTTATTTGTTCCAATGGTTCAAAAATAGTGCACAAATTATTATAGATGAAGGTACTGGCGCAACTGTTCAAGGTGTGAAATTACCATTCGTAAAATCTCTTATAATTCCCATCCCACCCCTTCCTGAACAACAACGCATCGTCACCATCCTCGACGAAACCTTTGACGGCATCGCTACTGCCAAGGCAAATGCCGAGCAGAACCTAGTGAACGCCCGTGCGCTGTTTGATGGTCATCTACAATCAGTCTTTACCAAACGTGGTGAAGGGTGGGTGGAGAAGGAGTTTGATGATCTGATCGACAGCAATGTCATTGGTCTAACCAAGAGTAGCCGTGAGCAAGGTGAAGACAAGTCTTGGCGTTATGTGAAGATGAATAACATTACACGAGACAATCGTTTTAATTTTTCAAATTTCACTTCAGTGGATGCCAGCGAGGTTGAACTTCGTAAATTCCAACTTGAAGATGGGGACTTCCTATTCAACACCAGAAACAGTTACGAATTAGTTGGTAAATCCTGTATTTACGAAGCAGACTCTGGAGAGCCAGTTTTATTCAATAACAACATTATGAGAATTAGATTCATTGAAGGTATAGACGCTAGATTTGTACTGTTAGCATTCTCGTCTAAAACAGTTGCTGAAAAACTTAATGAAATGAAGAGTGGTACTACAAACGTTTCTGCTATTTACTACAAAGACCTAAAGTCTTTGACAATTCCAGTACCACCATTTGCAGTACAAAAAAATATTGCTAATGAACTCAATGCCCTACTAAACGAAACCCAACGCCTTGAGTCCATACCCGCCTGACTTCTTCGACTGCATCATTATTGATGAGTGTCACCGTGGTGGTGCCAATGATGAAAGTAACTGGCGCAGTATCATGGATTACTTTGCCCCCGCCGTACAACTCGGTTTGACCGCTACCCCCAAACGCAAGGACAACGTGGATACCTACGCCTATTTCGGCGAGCCGGTCTATATCTACTCGCTGAAAGATGGCATCAATGACGGCTACCTCACGCCCTTCCGAGTGAAGCAGATTTCCACCACGCTGGATGATTACGTCTACACGTCCGACGATAGAGTCATGGAGGGTGAAGTAGAATTCGGCAAGCGGTACGAGGAGACGGACTTCAACAAGATCATCGAGATCAAGGAGCGGGAGAAGAAGCGGGTTGAAATATTCATGTCGCTGATTGACCAGCGGGAAAAGACCTTGGTGTTCTGCGCCACACAGGATCATGCACTTGCGGTACGTGACCTTATCAACCAGATCAAGACCAGCACCGAGCCGAACTACTGCCAGCGGGTTACAGCTAACGATGGAGCATTAGGTGAACAGCACCTACGGGACTTTCAGGATAACGAGAAGAGTATCCCCACCATCCTGACTACCTCGCAGAAACTATCCACCGGCGTTGATGCCCGTAATATCCGTAATATTGTATTGATGCGCCCGGTTAACTCCATGATCGAGTTCAAGCAGATTATCGGGCGTGGTACACGACTTTATGACGGCAAGGACTACTTCACTATTTACGACTTCGTGAAGGCACACCACCATTTCAGTGATCCTGAGTGGGACGGTGAACCTATTGAACCGGAAGCCTGTACCAAGTGTGGCTGTTACCCGTGCGAGTGTGTGAAGCCTCCACCGGAGCCATGCAAAATATGTGGTGAACTCCCGTGTGTCTGCGAGAAAGACCCACCGAGAGTATGCGAGAAGTGCGGTCAGTGTCCCTGCGTTTGTAAGAAGAAGGCAAAGGTCAAGCTGGCTGACGGCAAAGAGCGTAACATCCAGCACATGACCGTTACAAGTTTCTGGCACCCTGACGGTACGCCGATGTCGGCGCAGCAGTTCATGGAGATGCTGTTCGGCAAGCTGCCTGAGTTTTTCAAGAATGAGGAAGAACTCCGTGCGCTATGGAGCCGACCAGATACCCGCAAGAAACTGCTGGAAGGGCTTTCTGAAAAGGGGTTCGGTCAAGACCAACTGACAGAGATGCAGAAGATCATAGATGCAGAGCGAAGTGATCTGTTCGATGTGCTGGCGCATGTTGCCTATGCCATGCCACCGCTTACCCGTGAAGAACGGGCAGGGAAAGCACGGACGCTTATCACTCAACACTTCAACAACAAGCTACAGCTTTTTCTGGATTTCGTGCTGGCGCATTACGTGACCATCGGAGTGGAAGAGCTGGATCAGGCGAAGCTGACACCGCTCTTGAAACTGAAGTATCACAACTCCATCGCTGACGCTGTAGCTGATCTGGGTAGGCCGGAAGAGATCGGGCAGGTGTTTGCAGGGTTTCAACAGTATTTGTACCCGCCGCAGAATGTAGGGGGGCTGTAGAAAAGCTGGGTGGGCTTCATTTTTTCTTGTGAACTGAGTTTGTGGTGAGAGGCTCAAAATGAAAAACGAACATTTAGGCTCAAGCTTTGATGAATTTCTGGAAGAGGAAGGCCTTCGGGCTGATGTTGAAGCCGCAGCTATTAAGAGGGTCATTGCATATCAAATAGAACTTGAAATGAAGCAAGCAAACCTATCAAAAACCTCTATGGCCGAAAAAATGCACACCAGTCGAACGGCCTTGGACAGGCTTCTTGATCCCGCCAATGTTTCCGTGACCCTCCAGACCCTTGAAAAAGCGGCACTTGCCCTTGGTAAAAACCTGAAAATTGAACTGGCATAAATACGCAAAAATTAGGCGGACAGATTACGTAATTATGCCTTTCGTAAAGTAGGGAATTGTTCTGCTGCCGTTTCTGCTCCCGGTTATCCTCCCGCCCCCTGCATCCCCCGCAGTAGTTCCAGCTGTCCGCTGACCGTATCCGGTGCCGCCAGCCCGGCCCGCTCCAGCAGCGGTGCCACCGCCAACTCCGGTGCGATGCGGGGATAGCCCCGGTCACTCATCTCGTGAATCAGCCGCATGGTGCGGAACGCGTCAAACCAGCCGTGGAAAGCTCCCCGTAATTGGGGCGCGCCACGGTTGTTTTTTTTCAGATTAGCCCACGCACCCCTGAAGCCGGCCTGTTCCAGAAAATCATGCAGCACCGGAGCAATCCGGGCGGCAGACTCTAACAGTCCGGCGGCATCGGCTTCCAGATTCTCCGCCACACACGCCAGCCATTCCCCCACAATTGCAAACAGTTCCGGCTGATAAAAGAGCAGCCGTCCTTCCCCCTCGCTCAGCATATCCCCCACGGCGCGTCCGGTGCCGAAGGGAACCCGGTGCGATGAGCGGGGTGAAGGGAACACGACCGTTCCGGAGAGCTGCGCAACGCCGGAGGTTTTGTGGAGCTGCTGCAGGAAATAAAAATCCTCCCCGGCCAGACGGCGGTTCATCCCGCCGGAGGCGACGTAGGCCGAGGCCCGGCAGGCCATGGCACTCCCCACGGTGTGGAAGGCGTATGGCGACCCGGCCAGTTCAAGGCCGAGGACATAGGTGCGGAGGAACAGCTCATACCGGTCAATGGCGGATTGTGCGACAGGATCGGCGGCCGGGCGGTGGCGATAGGGGATGCTGGCGCCCCCTGCCGAGGTGCGGGAAAAATACCGGGCGATGGCCGGGAGGTAATCGGGCTGGACGAGGGTGTCGGCGTCAAGGCAGATCAGAAGCGGATCGCCGGTGCTGTAGTCAAGATGCGGCAGCGCCAGGTCGAGACCGATTTTCCGGGCCAGACCGACCCCCTGCCGGAGCGGGAGTTCCCGGCCGGGCGACGCGGCATCCACCCAGGCGAGATGCTCCAGGCGGTACTGCTCCTGCCAGAGCGGCAGCAGTTTCAGCGTTGCCTGATTATCGGTACATTCCGCTGCTGCGGCATCGGCGCGCTGGTTGACTACGATCAAAATCAGGAACCGCTCCAGCAGGTCGGCCCGGTTACGGGAGAGCGACTCCAGGGTGTGGGGGAGGTTATCGGCTTCGGCCAGCGAGGGGATGACGATCGCCCCGGCATAGCGGCGCAGGACGGGGGAGGTGATCGTCCAGGGGGCGGCGCCGGCGTGCCGTTTCAGATAGGCGGATATCTGCGCGGGGAGACGTGAGTCAGGCATGGGCGGTACGGGTCAATCCGTGCCCCATCGTTTGTACAGGTCGTGCTCGACACCGAGCTGGTCCAGTATCTTGCCCACGACGAAGTCCACCAGATCCAGCACTGATTCCGGTCTGCTGTAGAAGGCGGGCATGGCCGGAATGATCCGCGCGCCGCTCCGGGACAGCTTCAGCATGTTCTCCAGGTGAATATCGGACAGCGGTGTTTCCCGGGGGACCAGCAGCAGCGGCCGCCGCTCCTTGAGCATGACATCGGCGCACCGTTCGATCAGGTTGCCGGACGTGCCGACGGCGACGCGGGCCAGGGTCCCCATGCTGCAGGGGCAGATCACCATGGCGTCCGGTGCTGATGAGCCGCTGGCGGCTCCGCAGAACAGGTCATCCGGGTGTACCAGGGTGACGTCGCCATCGGTTTCCAGATGCTCATGGAGGCGCTGGAGCGCTTTGCCCAGATCGCCGGACAGATCAAGACCGGTTTCTTCCCGGCAGACCGCCGTGCCGCTGCAGCTGGCGCTGAACGTTACCCGGTAACCGGAAAGGCAGAGCTGTTCCACCAGCCGGAGTCCGTACATGGAACCGGAGGCGCCGGTCAGTGCGACAAAAATGTGTTGTTGGGCCATTATCGGTACCTCGTCAGGATATCAGCCGCCGTGAAGAGCACAATGGCAACGCTGATATAGCCGTTCATGTTGAAAAACGCCGCATCCAGTTTTTGCAGATCCCCGGCCCGGAGCAGCCAGTGTTCGTACAGCAGCATGGCGACTGAGGCCAGAATCCCGGCCAGGAAAAAGGGCCCGAGTCCCATGATGCTGTACAGGGTGAGGAGCAGGGCGATCATGATCAGGTGAAAAATACGGGCGGCCCAGAGGGAACCGTTGACGCCGAGCAGTACCGGGATGGAGTGCAGTCCTGCGGTCCGGTCAAAGTCAAGGTCCTGAAGCGCGTACAGGATGTCAAACCCGGCGACCCAGAACAGGACAACGCCGCCCAGAACCAGCGCCGGCGGGTCAACGGTGCCGCGAATCGCCGCCCATGCCCCGATGGGGGCCGCTGCCAGACAAATGCCGAGCACCACATGGGCCAGGGCCGTGAAGCGTTTGCAGTAGGAGTACAATACCAGGAAAAAGAGGGCGACCGGCGAGAGCATGAGGCAGAGCGGGTTCAGCATCCAGGCCGACACCAGCATCAGGGCGGTTGCCGCCATGATGAAGAATAAGGTCATTCCCGTGCCGATCAATCCTGCCGGAATGGCACGAACGGCGGTGCGGGGGTTGCGGGCGTCAATGCCGGCGTCAATCAGCCGGTTCATGGCCATGGCTGCCGTGCGGGCGCCGACCATGGCCAGTATGATCCAGAGCGTCTGGCGGAGGGACGGGAGCCCCCCTGCGGCCAGCAGCGCGCCGGTAAAGGCGAAGGGGAGGGCAAAGATCGTGTGGGCAAACTTGATCATTTCCAGGAAGATGCCGATTTTTGCAACAATGGTGGTCACGGTAACGAGTACTCCTTCCAGCGTTGTTCAACAAGGGTCGCAACTGCGGCGGAAATTTTCACCGGGGAGCGGGGGAGACGGCTGCCGGTCGCGTCAATGGCGATTCGGTCTGAGGCGGAGTCATGAATGATGTCGTGCGCAGCATCCGTAACGTTGATACAGCGCCATGCCGCCCGCGACAGGCCGGTTATCCCTGCGTCGGCAGAAACGAACAGCAGGAGCCGTGCCGCTCTGAACCAGGGGAGGGACCAGAGCGTTGCGGAAATGTTCCGTACCATGGCCGGGACCGGGTTTTCAAGGGAAATGATGGCGCTCTGGTGGAAAACCGTTTCCGCAGGATAGCGGATGTCAACGACGGATGGCACTAATCTTCGTAGAAACGCCAGCTGCAGCCGCTCCCACGCTTCTGCCATCCAGCAGTCCTCCATGGGGGGCGGTCCGACCACCGTGGCCGGAATAACGGCATCCAGGCGGTGGCTGATGGATGTGACCCGCAGCAGGGGGGCCGGGGCTGCCGGGGAATAGTAGCCGGAATGGTTGCCGAACGGCCCTTCGGTGACGATCTCGCCCGGCTCCACATACCCCTCGATGACAACCTCCCCACCGGTCGGCACGGTCAGCGGCACGGTGCGGCAGGGGGCGGCGGTGAGCGGTGCGCCGCGCAGGAAGCCGGCAAAGGTCACTTCATCAAGATCGCCTGGAAGCGGGAACATGGCGCTGAACAGCAGCGCCGGGTCGCCGCCGAGGAGAATCGCCACCGGCATGGGCCTGCCTGCCCGTCGATACAGTTCGGCATGGCGGGCTGCCCCGCTGCCGCTTTTCCACTGGATGGCCGCTTCACGCGCTCCGCGCAGCTGGACCCGGTACAGTCCGCAGTTGGGCGTGCCGCCATCCGGATCAGCCGTGATTACCTGTGCCAGGGTGATGTAGCGGGGCTGCCCTGCGGCAGCGCCGTCATCAGGCCAGCTCTGCAGAAAGGGGAACCGGGTCAGGTCCGGGGGGGTCATGGGAATCAGGGCCGGGTCAGGCTTCTCAAAAACATGGGGGGCAAAACGGGTGAATTCCGGCAGTGCGGTTATCTGGCGGTCAAGGAAATCGGCATCTGGTTCAGGGATCAGGGCAAGCAGCGTGTCAAGATGGGCGGTCAACTCGTTCATCGCCCCAATCCCCAGCGCCCGGCAGACCCGTTTTCGTGAGCCGAACAGGTTTGCGGCAACCGGAAACGTGCTGCCGTTCGCCTGTTCGAAGAGGAGGGCCGTCCCGCCGTCAGTCTCTGCGCAGACCCTGCCGATCACGGCAGCCATTTCCAGGAGCGGATTTACTGATACCGGAATACGGGCAAGGCTGCCGTCGGAGTCAAGGTGATTGATGAACTGGCGGAGTGGGGATGAGTGCATGAACGTTATTCGAAGCGGTTGCGGTAGTACTCCCCACCCCTCCTGCGCAGGATCGCCAGGTGGTAGAGTTCGTCGTACTTCTGCGCGGCGGCTTCCCAGGTAAAGCGCTTCTTCATGCCGTTTTTGCGGAGTGCGGCCAATCCTTTGGGATTGTTGAAGAAGGTCCAGGCGGCCCAGCCGACCGTATCGAACAGCGCCGTGGCGCTGTGGTTCCAAAATTTGAAGCCGTCACCGGTCATGACCGCTTCGTTGAAGTTCTCCACGCTGTCGTCCAGACCGCCGGTGGCCCGAACGATCGGAGGGGTGCCGTAGGCGAGGGAATACATCTGGTTCAGTCCGCACGGTTCAAAGGCGGACGGCATGACGAAAAAGTCGGAGCCGGCTTCGACCTTGTGGGCGAGCCCTTCGTTGTAGCCGATGTAGCAGGCGAATTTTTCCGGGTACAGGGCGGCGATGTCGCCGAAATAGAAATGTGCCCAGGGTTCACCGTTGCCGACGACGACGAATTGACAATCCATCTCCATGATGCGGTGAATGGCTTCGGCCAGGATGTCGGTGCCTTTCTGCTTGACCATGCGGGAGACAATGCCGAACAGCGGCACATCATCCCGCTGCGGCAGCCCCATGGCCGCCTGGAGATCGCGCTTGCAGGCCGCCTTCCCTTTTTTGACGGTGCGGGGGGTGTAGTTGGTCGCCAGGAACCGGTCGGTGGCCGGGTCCCATTCTTCATAATCGACGCCGTTCAGGATGCCGGTGAGGTCGGCGGCCCGGTCGCGGATCGCCCCTTCAAGTCCCCAGCCGAATGCGGCGGTCTGAATCTCCCGGGAGTACTCTTCGCTGACGGTGTTGAGCAGGGTGGCGTGGTAGATGCCCCCTTTCAGCAGGTTGACCTGATCGTCCATTTCAAGTTCAAGGTAGTTGAAATGTTTCCAGCCGACGCCGATTACGTCCATCAGGCCGGGATAGAAGTTGCCCTGGTGCTGCATGTTGTGGAGCGTCAGCAATGATGCGGCGTTGCCAACGAAACGGTCGTGCAGGTAGGAGCTGTTGAGCAGTACGGGGATGACGCCGGTGTGCCAATCGTGGGCGTGGATGACGTCCGGTGTGAAGTTGAGCATCTTGCACAGTTCCAGCGATGCTTTGGACAGAAAAACAAAGCGGTTGTCGTTGTCCAGATACCCTTCGCCCCCCTGCTGGTAGAGGCCGGTGCGACCGTAATAGGCTTCATGCTCCAGGAGATATACCGGCACGTCGGACCCGGGCAATCGCCCCTCCCAGACGCCGCAGTACTGGTGGCCGATGGCCCCCATGGGGACAACCAGCGTCCCGGGCAGCAGTTTCAACCCGAATTTTTCCGGGTTAACGCTGTAGTAGCGGGGGAGTACGACCCGTACATCATGCCCCATGCGCGCCAGATATTTCGGCAGGGCGCCGACAACATCTCCGAGCCCCCCCTCCTTGGCGAAGGGTGCGGCTTCAGAGGCGCTGAACAGTATGGCGAGCGGCATGGCATGTTTCGACGTGTGAGAGACTGACATATTATTTAGGCACGCTTTCCCAGTCTTTGAGAAATTTTTCGATCCCGGCGTCGGTCAGGGGGTGTTTGGCAAGCTGGATCATGACCGAGTAGGGGATGGTGGCAACGTCGGCACCGATCAGGGCCGAGTTAAGGACGTGAATCGGATTGCGCACGCTGGCGACGATGATTTCGGCCATGTAGCCGTAGTTGTCAAAGATGGTGCGGATCTCTTCGATGATCCCCATACCGTCCTGCGAGATGTCGTCAAGACGCCCCACAAAGGGAGATACATAGGTTGCACCGGCTTTGGCGGCCAGCAGCGCCTGCATGGGGGTGAAAATAAGGGTGACGTTGGTTTTGATCCCTTTTTCCGTCAGGGTTTTGCACGCTTTGAGCCCTTCAGGGGTCATGGGCAGCTTGACTACGATGTTCTTATGAATCTTTGCCAGATCCTTGCCTTCCTTGATCATCCCGGGGGCATCCAGTGCAATAACTTCGGCTGAGATCGGGCCGTCAACGATGGAAACGATCTCCTTGATGACGTCCTTGAATTTACGCCCGGACTTGGCAATCAGCGACGGGTTGGTGGTTACGCCGTCAACCAGGCCGAGGGCATGTGCTTCGCGGATTTCACGTACATCTGCTGTGTCGATAAAAAATTTCATCTGTTCCTCCGTTTTTATGGTGAAGAAGTGTGGTCGAGCTGTTCACGATATTTTTCCAGGCAGTCCATGGAGCAGAAATAGTGCCGCTGTCCGTCATGCCTGCCGATGACGGCACTTTCCTCGGCAACGTAGACCCCGCAGACCGGGTCGCGGTGTGTCTCTTCGCCTTGATCGGTGTTTTTCACCGGGTTCTCCGGTGCCTGTTTCCCCGCGACCAGCTTAATGACAATGCGGTATCCGATGTACAGCAGCAGGCCCATCACCAGAAATCTGATCACACGTGTTCCTCCTGTTACATTTTTACCACAGTCTCACCGGACTCCAGTGAGTCCAGAAGCTGGCGCATTGTTTTCCCGAGCAGTGGATGCAACAGATCCGGCGCAATTTCAGACAACGGCTGCAGGACGAAACGGCGCTCCGCAAGGCGCGGATGGGGGACTTGCAGATGTTCTTCGGTAATGGTTTCATCGCCATACAGCAGGAGATCGAGATCCATTGTGCGCGGCCCCTGATGGAGCGTCCTGACCCGCTTGAAGGTTTCATCCTCGATGCGGAGCAATCGGGTCAGCAGGGTGCGGGCGTCAAGCTCTGTTGATACCTTGAGCACAGCGTTACAGAACGCATCCTGAGGGACAGTGCCGACCGGTGAGGTCTCGTAAAAAGAAGAGAGCGCCGTAACTCTGCTGCCCGGCAGCCTGCCGATTTCGGCAACGGCTTGCAGCATGTTGCGCTCGCGATCTCCGATGTTTGAGCCGAGCGCTATATAAGCTTCCGTTTCCACGGGGGTGATTAAAGCATAACGGCCACGGTGCGTCAACCGTAACCCCTCTGTCCGGAGCAAAAAACACCCTGGCAACCAGGAGGGAACGCTGCCAGGGCAAATGGGGATTCGGAGGAATCCCCGCAATCTTTATTTCATCTTCAGTATACCCGCTCCCTGACTGTATGGCAAGAAGCAAATATGGTAACCTGCCGATATCACGGATAAAACAGGCTGATGTTACCGCTTGGGCAGGGATGCCGCGAGCCCCTCATGCAGGGAGCTGTAGCGCAGTGTCACGGCAAGACGCTCGCGCATCCGGCTGTTGTCAACGATCCGTGACTGGCTGACGTAGGAATACATCAGCGGCGACATGACCTGCCGCGCTTCCGCCAGGGTTACCAACGGTTGGCGCGGCAGACCGAGTGCATCGGCACAGGCATTGAAATAGGTGGTCATGCTTGACGGCTGCCCGTCGCTGATATTGAAAACAGTACCGTCAACATCACTCCCGGCGGCGGCGATACAGAGCGCTGCCAGGTCATCGGCATGGATGCGGTTGCTCGGGCCGGCTTCCTCCTCGTGTAACAGCGGCTGTCCCTGACTGATCTGCATCAACGGCAGGCGCCCCGGTCCGTAGATGCCGCTGACCCGGAGAATAACGACCGGGATATTTCTGGCAGCTCCGTACTCGAGAAAAACGGTCTCGGCGTCCAGACGGCGCTTGCCCATTGCCGAGTCGGGGAGGGTCGGAGATTCCTCCGTGACAACAGCGCCGTCGGCTCCGCCGTACACAGATGTGGCACTCATGTAGATGGTTTTTGCCGGTTCTCCCCCCTCACTCATTCGGGCGATGAAATTTCTGGCGCGGCTGTCCACAATGCCTCCCCCGGGTGGTGGGACAAGGTAGAAAAGAGTGCTCCCCGCCAGGGTGAGCGGGGGGAGGGCAGCCGGGTCATCGAGGGTGGTGACAACGGTGGTGAAACCAGCGGATTGGAGTTTTGCCCCCTGTTCCGGCGACCTGACCATGCAGGTAACCGCTGCCCCGGAATCCTGATATGCCCGGGCGACCCGTTCTCCAATGTACCCGCATCCTGCTATGAAAATTGTCTGCACAGGTTTTCTCCCTACTTCAGCAGCGCTTTGACCAGCGGTGCCAGCCCGCCGGTTGCGGAGCTGACCGCTGCGGTGCGCTCCGCATCGGTCAGGTACTTCTTCAGATATTTCTTTGCCGCTTTCCTGCTTCCGGCGATGGTTTCAGTCATTTTACAAAGAATCCCCAGCGGCACCCCGTTGCGGTACCCCTGCACCAGTTTTTCAATTTCTTCGCAGCGCTGCTGCTCTGTCCAGGTTTTGAACAGCTGCGCTCCCAGATCATTGGAGTTGTCGAGCATCTA
>CAIOXL010000012.1 GCA_903862245.1 uncultured Geobacteraceae bacterium
CATGTGAAAAATCCGCATCCATCTCCATAAGAAAATCCGCACCCATCCCGAGGGCGACTTTAAAACCCTCACGGTACGCCGAGCCCAAACCAAGTTTCCCGGAGCGGTGCAGCACGTGAACCCGGTCATTTTCTGCGACCAAAGTGTCGATAATTGCCCCGGTACCGTCCGGAGAGTTATCATCAACAAAAAGAACCTGGATGTCAGTATGCTGGGCAAGGACGGCACTCGTCAAAGAGCGGATATTCTCCTTTTCATTATAGGTTGGAATGATGACAAAAAACTTCACTCACATCTCCATATTGCCCACCTGCAGCTGCAGAACTGGCAGAGCAAAAATAGCGCAAAAAATTTCTGAGACAATACGGGACTTGGACGGCAAAAGTCAAGATGAACAGGGTATACTACGGCAGGGAAGCTGCCCGGCGTTTTTTCGCCGTAATCAATCGAACCTGCCGTTCCTGAAACCAGTAGGCATACGTCCAGTTCATCATAACCACCATCCGGTTCCGGAACCCTATCAGATAGTAAAGGTGCAGCAGCAACCAGGCAAGCCATGCTATATAACCACGGAACCTGAAACCTGCGGCTGTAGCCACGGCACAACTCTTACCGATCGTTGCCATTGCCCCCTTATCAAAATAGCGGAACGGAGGGACTGCTTTTCCCTGTTCACGTGCCAGAATCACCTTAGCGGCGTAACTCCCCTGCTGGCTTGCTACCGGTGCCATCATCGGCAGCGGCACCCCTTCCTGGAGATAACACGCCATGTCACCGACCACAAACACTTCCGGATGCTCTTTTATGCTGAGATCGGACTGAACGACAATTCTCCCGGCGGCGGCTCGCTCGACACCCAGGAGATATCCCGCCATTTCTGCCGCAGCCACCCCGGCCGACCAGAACAACGTGTGGGATGCGATGACAGTTCCACCATACAATTCCACTGACTCGGCAGTAGCACCGACAACCCGGCTCTCAAGGAGGACTTCCACCCCCATGGACCGCAACTTCCGGCAGGCGTACTCCCGGAGTTCAGCCGGCATTGCGGCCAGCAGTGAATCTGCCGCCTCAAGAAGCACGACTCTGGTATCAGCAACCCGGATATCCGGATGATCCTGTGAAAGAACATAGACGATCAATTCCCGTAGTGCTCCGGCAAACTCAACCCCGGTCGGACCACCACCGACGATTACAAAGGTTAATAGCGCCGCTCTACGCTGGGAGTCCAGTTCACGGGACGCCTGTTCAAATTTCAGAAGAATGTGATTGCGTAAATCCTCAGCCTGATCAAGACGTTTCAGATCGAAAGCATGGGTGGCAACACTCTCCATACCGAAATAATTGGTGCGACTGCCGGCGGCAACAACCAGATAATCGTACGGAACCTTCCCGGCATCGGTCAGCAGACATTTTTCTGCCAGATCAACGCCGCTGATTTCTGCAAGCAGAAATGACGCCCCGCGCCAGCGACGGGTCAGAGCACGAACAGGATAGGCAATAGCCTCCTCTTCAAGCCCGGCAGTCGCCACCTGATACAACAGCGGCTGAAACAGGTGAAAATTGTTACGGTCAACCAATATCAGTTCAAAACCACTTCCGGCGAGAGCTTTTGCGGCCCGTAAACCGCCAAATCCCATGCCGGCAATGACTACCCGTTTTTTTGACATATCAGAACCCCTGATGCAGGTATATTACCCTGCAGAACTTCCATAACCGGTCTCTATTGCTTTTAACTCTGACATACCTTATAAACCGAAACGTATAGTGAGGCAAAGTTCAAATGCACCGGCTTGACCATATAAATAAGCCGAGCCTGCAACGGGCTGAAAATAGACATATTTCACTGGATACATTGCTGCACTCTGGAGCACAATGATTTTAAACACCAACAGAATGAAACTACGCGGGAAACTTCTCACACTGGTCCTGCCGCTGGTAATTATTCCCATTTTTGTTGTGGCCGGCGTCATCGGCTTCATAGCCAACCAGCAGGCATATCGCGGCATTACCAAAACCAGTAAAGATGATTTACAACACCTTTCTGGATTCTGCGTTGATCTGCTCAATTCCCACTACCAGCAGTTCCAGGTTTATAAGCAGGATAAAACCCGAAACCTCAATAACGAATTAGCAACTCTGACCGCACTTTCCTACAATCTTGTCGCCGCCGAGCAGAATCAGCACGCCAAAGGGAGGATTGATCTTGCTACCGCCAAGCGTGAAGCCCGACAGGCGCTGAAAAAAATTAACGTCGGTGAAAGCGGCTACATATACGCCATGACCAGCAAGGGTGACCTTCAGGCCCATATTGCCCGGGAGGGTGAAAACGTTTTCAACGAGCGTGATGAAAACGGCCGTTACTTCATTCGCGATATGTGCGCTGCGGCCCGGGCCAGCAAGCCGGGTGAAACACTCTATATAACCTATCCCTGGCGCAATGCGGTGTTAGGCGACAAAAAACCGCGCAATAAGGTTGTCGCGTATAAATATTTCCGTGAATGGGACTGGATAATCGCCGCCGGCAGCTACCTGGACGAAACCGTGGGCGATGCCGCCTTTGAGCAGCAATCCTTTGCCACACTTAAAGAACGGATCCGCTCCAGGAAAGTCGGTGCAAGCGGCTATATCTTTTGCATGGACAGCAAAGGAACCTTCACCATCCATCCCGATTCTGAAGGAAAAAACCTGATCAATGCCCGGGATCTGGACGGCAACAGCTTCATCAAAGAGATGTGCAGCAAAAAGAGCGGCTGGATTCGCTACCCCTGGAAAAGCGCAACCGATCCATCACCCCGTATGAAAATAGTACGCTACGAATATTTTGAACCATGGGACTGGATCGTTGCCGTCGGATCGTATGAAGACGAGTTTTATCAGGAAGCAAACAAAATCAAGTCGCATATTCTGATCAGTATGGCTCTTTTGATACTTATTGTCGGTGCCGGCGCAACAGCACTTGTATTCAAGGCCTCACACATCATTACCCAGCCGATCACCCATATGATGTCGGTTATCAAGCGAGTCAAGCGCGGTTATCTGGACGAACGGATGACGGTCAGCGGCGAAGACGAACTGGCTGAAATGGGCACTGCGTTCAACCGTATGACCGACATTATCCAGCGCAACAAGGTTATTGAGTCCAACCTTGCCCAGCAGGGAAAAATGGCTTCACTGGGTGTTCTCTCGTCAGGAGTCGCTCACGAAATTAACAACCCGCTGGGGGTTATTCTCGGCTACGCCGGCTTTCTGGAAAGCAAAATGAGTGAGGATGACCCGAATTATCAGTATATTCACGAAATCAAGCGGGAGAGCAAACGGTGCAAAAAAATCGTTCAGGATCTGCTTTCCTACGCACGCACTCCCCGCCCGACACTCGAACCGACCGATCTCAACGATCTTGTTCAGCAGATTGTCGATTTTGCCGCCAATCACACTGATATGCGCGGCATCATAATCAGTACGGAACTTGCGGACCGCCTGCCGCTGGTTGAACTGGATGGCGATCAGATGCGCCAGGTTGCCATTAATCTCATCCTGAACGCCGGCGGAGCGATGCCTGATGGCGGAAAACTGACCGTCAGCACCGAGTCGGTGGATGCCACCCATGTGCGCTTAACCTTCAGCGACAGCGGTTGCGGTATTCCGGCAGAAAGTCTGGAAAAGATTTTTGAACCATTCTACACAACCAAAGCCCGCGGCACCGGACTTGGCCTGGCAATCACCCGGCAGATCATTGAGCAGCATCACGGGGAGATCAGCATCGCCAGTATCGTTGGCGCCGGGACACGGGTTACCGTTACGCTGCCGATCGAGCGGGAGGAGTTATAAGTGACCGATAAAAAACGCATTTTACTTATCGATAATGAAGCGGGACTCTGCCGGATGATGGAGCGGATTCTGCTGGATCATGGCTATCTGGTTCGCTCTTTCACCTCTCCGCACAAGGCGGTTGAAGAGTTCAAGGCATCTGCGTGGGATCTGGTCATCAGCGATATTAAAATGCCCGGTATGAGCGGCATGGAGGTACTACAGGCGATTAAGGCCAAGCAGCACGACATCCCGGTAATTATGATCACCGCTTACGCGACGGTTGAAATGTCGATCCAGGCGCTCCGCAAGGGCGCATATGACA
>CAIOXL010000013.1 GCA_903862245.1 uncultured Geobacteraceae bacterium
GTTGCAGTGGCCTGCTTCCTACTCTACTGTTGAACAGTTTTTTAGGAATATTTTGAAATCCACCAGAAGGATACCCACTCAATAATGTCGCAAAACCTTGTCATCGTCGAATCCCCCGCCAAAGGGAAGACTATAGAAAAATTTCTGGGCCCCGATTATAAGGTGCTGGCCTCGTTCGGTCATGTTCGCGCCCTGCCGAGCAAGCAGGGGTCGGTGGATATCGAGAAGGGCTTTGAGCCGAAGTACCATGTGCTGCCGGAAAGCAAAAAACATCTCGATGCCATCAAAGCCGCGCTCAAGGGGGCAGATCGGCTGCTGCTGGCAACTGACCCCGACCGCGAAGGGGAAGCGATCTCCTGGCATCTGCTGGCGGCCCTCGGTCTCGACAAGAAGAACCCCGGCATCAAAATCCAGCGGGTTGAGTTTCACGAGATCACCAAAGAGGCGATCCTCCACGCGGTGAAAAATCCCCGCGATATCGCGCTTGATCTGGTGAATGCCCAGCAGGCCCGTTCGATTCTGGACTATCTGGTCGGTTTCAACCTGTCACCGTTTCTCTGGAAAAAAATCCGCTACGGCCTTTCTGCCGGACGTGTCCAATCGGTGGCGCTCCGGCTGGTCTGCGAGCGTGAGAAGGAAATTCTCGCCTTCAATGAACAGGAATACTGGACCATTGCCGCCCGTCTGGGTGTTACGGCGGGGCAGGAGTTCAGGGCCGGACTTGTGGATGTGGGCGGAAAAAAACTCGGCAAGTTTGACATCCCGGGCGAATCCGTGGCGGCCGCTCTGAAAACAGCGCTGCAATCGGGGAGTTACACGGTTGCCAAAATCACCAAAACAGAGAAAAAACGTAACCCTTCACCGCCATTCACCACTTCGACCCTGCAGCAGGAGGCATCGCGCAAGCTCGGCTTTTCAGCCAAGAAAACCATGTCAACCGCGCAGAAACTCTATGAAGGGATCGATATCGGAGCTGAAGGAACGGTCGGTCTGATTACCTACATGCGTACGGACAGCGTGAATTTATCCACCCTTGCACTGAAAGATGCCCACGACGTTATCTCCGCCGCATACGGCAGAGAGTATGCGCTTGCCAAACCACGCATCTTCAAAACCAAATCAAAAAATGCCCAGGAAGCCCATGAGGCGGTCCGGCCGACGTACATCGCCAAGACGCCCATTGAACTGAAAAAATATCTGACGCCGGACCTGTACAAGCTGTATGAGCTGATCTGGAAACGGACCGTTGCCTGCCAGATGGCGGAAGCGCTGCTGGACCAGACATCGGTGGATATCACCGCCGAGCTGGCTGTTCCGCCAACCGCCGGACCGTTTGCCGGAGCCCGCCGGGCCGGACTCCGCGCCGCCGGTACGGTTATCCGCTTTCCCGGCTTTATGAAGCTGTATATCGAGGGGCTCGACGATCAGGACGAGGAAAAAGAGGGGCTGCTGCCGGCCATGACGGAAGGGGGGGCGCTCAAGCTCCACGAAGTCCTGCCGGAACAGCATTTCACCCAGCCGCCGCCCCGCTATACCGAGGCGACGCTGGTCAAGACGCTGGAGGAGTACGGCATCGGCCGCCCGTCCACCTTCGCCTCCATCATGAATACGCTGGTGGAAAGAAAATATGCCCGTCTCGACAAGAAGCGTTTCTTTCCGGAGGATGTGGGGATGGTGGTCAGCGATCTGCTGACGGCCCATTTCCAGAAGTACGTGGATTACAACTTCACCGCCGGACTGGAAGAAGAGCTGGATCAGGTTTCCCGGGGAGAAAAAGAGTGGCAGCCGCTTCTGAAAGAGTTTTGGGAGCCGTTCATTGCGCTGCTGAAACAGAAGGAGGGGGAGGTCAACAAGGCGGACCTGACGACCGAGGCGACTGACGAACTTTGTCCCGAGTGCAGCAAGCCGCTGGTGGTAAAACTGGGCAAGCGGGGCAAATTCATTGCCTGCTCCGGTTTTCAGGAAGGGTGTAAATATACCCGCAACGTGGATCAGGAGGGGGGGGAGGTCGCCGAGCCGATACTCTCCGATGAAAAATGCGAAAAATGCGGACTGCCGATGCTGATTAAGGACGGCCGTTTCGGAAAATATCTGGCCTGTTCCGGCTATCCGGCCTGTAAAAATATCCAGCCGCTGATCAAGCCGGTCAGCACCGGTGTGATCTGTCCGGAATGTAAAGAGGGGGAGCTGACGGAGAAAAAATCCCGCTTCGGCAAGCTCTTTTATTCCTGCAATCACTATCCGAAGTGCAAATTCGCCCTGTGGGATCTGCCGGTGGAAAGCCCCTGTCCAAAGTGCGGCTTCCCGCTGCTGGTGAAGAAGATCTACAAACGGAAAGGTGAATTTCTGAAGTGCCCCAAAGAGGGCTGTGATTATACCAGCGAGTAATCTGAAAGTTGAAAGCGGAGAGGCGTAGAAACAGAGGAAATGATTTTACTCAGGAAAATCTTCTCTGCTTCTGCGCCTCTCTGCTTTTTTAAGGAACCTATCAATGCCTGAAAACAATATCACCATCATCGGCGGCGGTCTGGCCGGCTGCGAAGCCGCCTGGCAGGCGGCGGAACGCGGCATCCCGGTTGTCCTCCACGAAATGAAGCCGACAAAGTTCTCACCGGCCCACGAGCTGTCCGGCCTGGCGGAACTGGTCTGCTCCAACTCCCTGCGCGGTATTTCGCTTGATAACGCCGTGGGGCTCCTCAAGGAGGAACTGCGCCGCTGCGGATCGTTGACGATGGAGGCTGCCGGGGCGACGAGTGTCCCCGCCGGGGGCGCTCTGGCGGTCGATCGCCAGCTGTTCTCTGACTATGTTACCGCCAAAGTGGAAGCCCACCCGCTGATCCGCATCGAGCGGGGTGAAGCAACAGCCATTCCAGCCGAAGGGATCGTCATCGTCGCCTCCGGTCCCCTGACCAGCGATGCCCTGGCGCTCTCCCTGGCGGACCTGACCGGTGATCGCCTCTACTTCTACGACGCCATTGCGCCGATTGTCACCGCTGAATCCATGGATATGACAAAGGTGTTTGCCGCTTCGCGGTACGGTAAGGGGGATGGCGATGATTATCTCAACTGTCCGCTCAATGAAGAAGAGTACCTGGCGTTCATCGATGAATTGAACCGTGGCGAGAAGGTGCCGGCCCGTGACTTTGAGAAGGTGGTTCACTTTGAAGGGTGCATGCCGGTGGAGGAGCTTGCGGCGCGCGGTGTGGAAACGCTCCGTTTCGGTCCCATGAAACCGGTCGGTCTGCTCAATCCGCACACCGGGTACGAGGCTCACGCAGTCATTCAGCTGCGTGCCGAAAACCGGGAGAAAACCATGTACAATCTGGTCGGTTTCCAGACCAAGCTGACCTGGCCGGAACAGCGCCGGATCTTCATCACCATTCCGGGGCTGGAGCGGGCTGAATTTGTCCGCCTCGGTTCGATGCACCGCAATACGTTCATCAACTCCCCGGCACTGCTGGAGGCAACGCAGCAGCTAAAGAGCGATCCGCGTATCTTCTTCGCCGGCCAGATCACCGGGGTGGAGGGGTATGTGGAATCTGCCGCCAGCGGTTTCCTTGCCGGCGTGGCCGCCGCCGCTCTGGTACAGGGCCAGCCGATTCCGGTGCCGTCACCGGAAACCGCCCTGGGTGCCTTGATGCACCACATCACCAATGCGGACGTCAAACATTTTCAGCCGATGAATGTGAACTACGGACTCTTCCCGGAGCTGCCGGGGAGGATCAAAAAGAAGGAACGGCGACAGAAACTGGCGGAGCGGGCGCTGGCGGCGCTGGAAGAGTGGCAGGGGAAGCTGTAAATATATTAGTTCAGTTCACCACGGAAAAAACCGTGAAACCGGACTAAAATGGTTGTGAACTATTTGGATTATGTTTACTATCAAGAGAAGGTATTTGCCGTTCTCCGTGTCTCAATGCCTCAGTGTTGAGCAAAGAAAGGTTCCTCAATGTCAGATCACCTACAGGATCCGCTCAAGCGGGTTGAAGATCAGTTGAAAAAATGTGTCAAGTGTGGTGCCTGCCGCCAGAACTGCCCTGCGTTTACCGCTTTCCAGCGGGAACCGGCGGTGGCGCGCGGCAAGGTGGCGCTGGCCCAGCATATTCTGAGTGATGATATTGAGCTGGATGACCAGACCTATGAGGCCATGTCGAAATGTCTGCTCTGCGGCAGCTGCGTTGATAAATGTCCCAACGATGTGCCGACCGATGAAATTGTCATTGCGGCCCGTGAGTCCCTGGCCCGGAGACGCGGCCTGACGACGTTCCATGCCGCCGTCGGCCAGGTTATCAAGAGCCGGACCCGCATGAAGATGGGAGCCTCCGTGGCCGCGCTGCTCGGCCCGCTCTTCTTCAAGAAAGTTCCCGAAACATCCGGTTTGCGCCTCCGTTTTCCGGCTCCGTTCATTGGCAATACGCGCTTCATTCCGGAGATCGCTAAAAAAAGTTTTATGGATCAGCATCCGGAGGTTATTCCGGGTGAGCCGGGGAAGCCGCGCATCGCTTTTTTTGTCGGTTGCATGACCAACTTTGTCTATACCGATGTGGGCGAGGCCGCGCTGGCCCTGTTCCGCCATCTGGGCTGCACGATCATCATCCCCAAAGGGCAGCAGTGTTGCGGTTTGCCCGGCATGTCGGGGGGGGATATCAAAACGGTGCGGGATCTGGCTGAAAAGAATCTGGCGGAATTCGAAAAATATGAAGTGGATTACGTCATGACGGCCTGCGCTACCTGCGGCGGCGCTCTGCACCGCCTCTATCCGCTGGTTGTGGGTAAGCGCAATCCGGAGCTGCGTGCGCGCCTGGATGCCCTGGCAGCAAAAACCATGGATGCGTCACAGCTGTTGCGGCAGCTGGGCCTTGATCCGTCCGAGACCGGGAGCGGCGAAGAGCTTCGTGTGACCTATCACGACCCGTGCCATCTTCGTACCCACGGCATCTCCAAGCAGCCGCGTGATCTGCTGAAAGGCACGCCGGGCGTCGAGCTGGTGGAGATGGACGGCGCCGACCGCTGCTGCGGCCTGGGCGGAACGTTCAACGTGTATCACTATGATTCATCCATGGCGATCAATAACGGGAAAAGCGAAGCGATTGCTGCCACCGGTGCCCAGGTTGTGGCAACCGGCTGTCCCGGCTGCATGATGCAGCTTGCCGACGGTTTAAAACAACACGGTTCGAAAGTGGATGTGGTTCACACGCTGCAGCTGTTGGCTCGCCGGCTTAAACGGTAAATTTTGACCATAATATATTTCCTTTATTCAAGAGGTCGTATTTTAGTCGCTGGCGAAGGAATTTTATTGACATTATAAAGCAAATTGTATACAAACCCGCACGAATGCTGAGTTTCACTTTTATTGTCAGGGGTTTGAATGCGCGAATTCAACATCGGGGCTAAAATTAAGAAACTCCGCCTCTCAAAAAAACTGACCCTCCAGGCTGTTGCCAGGGAGACCGGTTTCTCCCCTGCGCTCATTTCCCAGATTGAAAATAATAACGTTTCTCCTCCGATTGCCACCCTCTCCAGAATCGCAAAATTCTTTGATGTGAAGATTGGTCTTTTCTTCAATGAAGACGAAGAAGAGTGCCGCTTTGAAGTTGTCCGCGCCCACGAACGCAAAACAATCCACCGGGTTATTTCCAAGGCCGGCACCAATCAGGGCTACTCCTACGAATCACTTTCCTTTCACAAGCAAAACAAGAAGATGGAGCCGTTTCTGCTGTCCATCACCCAGAAGGCTCTTGAAGAGAACACCTACAGCCACGATGGAGAGGAATTTCTCTTCATTATGAAGGGGACTGCAGAACTGATTCTCGATGAAAAACGGATTATTCTGGAGGAGGGGGATTGCGTGTATTTCGATTCATCACTGAAGCATCGTCTTCTTTCCAGGGATGACAGTGAAGTCAAGGTGTTGGCGGTCGTCACCCGCTGACGGAAGTAGTGAAGGGCAGCTCATCTCGCATCTGCAATTGTAGATAAAATCACAATAAAGGACGGTACCAATGTCAAGTACAACGCCCAAGCCAGTTTTAAAAAACCCGTTTGACCCGCCCGAAACGGTGGAATTCACCATCCCGGGTGAAATCTCCAAAACGACCGGCGGCTATGAAGAAGCGATGAAAGAAGGGTACGAACTGATCCAGCGTCCGATCAAATCGGTCAAAATCGATCAGATCGAAAAACAGCACTTCAAAAAAAGAATGACGGTGTGGGAGCGCTTGAATGTGCTCTCCGACAAAGCACCCAACGTGCTGTTCCAAAACTGGGGCAAAAATCTTGACGGGGCGTCACTGGTAACGGCGGTGCTCAATATCAGCGGCCGTGATGTGGCGGTGTATGGTCACGACTTTACGGTGCGCGCCGGTTCCATTGACGCCACCAACGGCAGCAAGCTTGCCAAACTTTTCAATATGGCCGGCGAAAAGGGCATTCCGGTTATCGGCATGAACGACTCGGCCGGTGCCTTTGTGCCGGCGGGGGTCGGCGGTCTGGACGGGTACGCCGAGGCGTTCACCGCCCTGCGCCGGATCAGCGGCGTTGTCCCTTCGATTATGTGCATGTTCGGCTTCAATGCCGGCGGCGGTTCCTACCTCCCCCGTCAGGGCAGCTTCGTCATTCAGCCCAATGACACATTTTTTGGTCTGACCGGGCCGGGTGTTGTCAAGTCGGTTCTGGGCGAAGATGTCACTCCGGAAGAGCTGGGGGGACCAAAAGTCCACGGCAAAACCGGTGTCGCTGACATTACGGTGACCGACGAGGTTGCTGCCCTGCGTACGGCGGTCCGCCTGTTGTCATATATTCCGGACAACAACAGCATTCTGGCGCCTTTCCAGGAAACCAGTGACCCGCTGGATCGCAAAACCTGGGAAATCAATACGCTGCTCAAGAAAGCCTTCAACTCGCCGACCGGATTCAATACTCCGTTCGATGTGTCCATCATTATTCAGCAGATCTGTGACCATGGTGATTACTTTGAACTGCAGCCGGAACGCGCCCGTGAAGTTGTCACCGCCTTTGGCCGCCTCGGTGGTCAGGTGGTCGGCTTTGTTGCCAACAACTCGGCGGTTTCCTCCGGTCAGATCGATTGTGATTCTGCAGTCAAGATTGCCCGTTTTGTACGGTTCTGCAATATCTACAATATTCCACTCATCTTCATGGAAGACACCACCGGATTCCTGCCGGGACGGGAGCAGGAAGCACGCGGCATCGTTCAGGCCGGGCGCTCCATGCTCGATTCCATCGTTGATGTGCGTACACCGCGCATTCTGCTGATTCTGCGCAACGCCTACGGCGGTGCCTACGCTTCATACAACAACTATCCGACCGGCGCCGATCTGGTTCTGGCGCTGCCCACCACCCGTCTGGCGGTTATGGGACCTGCCGGTAAAGAATTTGTTTACAAGGACGAAGTCCGCAAAATGCGCGCCGGCGCGGCTGAGATGATCAGGAAGGGGACGGAAGAGCGCATCAATGCCGGTGAAAACGGTGCTGCGGCGAAGAAGGACGCTGAAAAAGAAGCGGCTGATTGGCTGAAGGGTCAGGAAGCTGCCCTGAATCAGCGCTATGAGAAAGAGCTGATGAATCCCAAAGAGGGGCTGTCGCTCGGTTCCATTTCATCCATCGTCATGCCGACCGATTTACGGAAGGTGCTGGGTGAAAATATCTCGTTCCTGATGCGTCACTACCGCCCGGGGCCAATGATGGCGCCTCAGCGGGAGTTCCACTGATACACGATTTTCCCTATTTCAATTTATTGGAGATAGAAATATGAACGACCACTACATGAATAACCCTCTTACTCACCGCGACCGTCGTCTTGGAGCATCTTCTTCCGAGTGGGTCCGCTCGTTTGCGAGTGAAGACCTGAAGCCGCTTATAGTATGCCGTGGCCCGATCCGCAAGGAAGCTATGGATGTTTTTGAGGAAATGGGGATTACCCACTACGGCATTCTGCTTTCCGAAAAAGACTCCATTGTCTATGCGAATGCCCTGGCTCCTGAACTGCGTCAGCTTACGGATTCCAGCCGTGTACACCGCGTGCCTGACTACAGCGGTGCCAGCAAGGAAGAGCGCGTCGAGCGTATCGGCCAGATAATCAAGATAGCCAAAGACAACGGCTACGGTGCGGTATTCGCCGGCTACGGTTTTATGGCTGAAGATGAAGAATTTGTTGCGGCCATTGAAAACGCCGGATTGTCGTTTATGGGGCCCAACTCCCGTACTCAGGCAGATGCGGGCAAAAAGGATGAGGCCAAACGTACGGCGCTTTCTGTCGGCGTAAGCGTCACCCCCGGCATAAACAACGCGACCGCCCGTACACTGGTGAAAAAATACGGCACACGGGAAAAACTGCTGGCACTGGTCAAAACCCACGGCATTAAAGTGGCGGCGGCAACGCTGAATGACAAAAAACTGTCGCTGGAAGATCTGGCCGATCAGATTTTGTATGCGTCATATGAAAAAGGGCTCGACCTCTATACCATTGATGAGCTGTCGGCACAGGTCAAGATTGAAGTAGAAGCGATGTTTAAAGAGTACCCCGCCAGCCGTATCCGCCTGAAAGCGATCGGCGGCGGTGGCGGTAAAGGGCAGCGTATTCTCGGCGCGTCACTGCTCGGGATAAAAAAACCGACGGACAAGCAGATCAAGGAAGCGTCCGCAGAAACAGCGACCCTTGTCCGGGAAGTGCTGAATGAAGTTAAAGCCAATGGTGTCGGCGA
Source organism: uncultured Geobacteraceae bacterium (assembly GCA_903862245.1). GTDB lineage: Bacteria > Desulfobacterota > Desulfuromonadia > Geobacterales > Pseudopelobacteraceae > JACRCG01. The sequence goes on from CAIOXL010000013.1 coordinate 8,718, forward strand.
CAACAAAAACGTTCTGGTTGAGCTGAATATTGAGCAGACCCGTCACAATGAAATACAGCTGATCGGCAACGGAGAGTGGTGCGTTTCTCTTGGCGGGCGCGATTGTTCGCTGCAGATGCACGAGCAGAAACTGCTGGAAATATCAGTAACCCAGGAAGCCCTGACCCTTGCCATTGAAGCAGCAAAGAAAGCCGGAAAAAAGGCGGAGCAGAAAGCACTGGAAAGCGACCTGAATGTACTCAAGCGGATGGAGGACGATTCCACCAAGTTCGGCGTTGCTGTTGGTCTTGATTCCGCATCGACCTTTGAATGTATCGTCGACCGTGACCGCTATTATTTCATGGAAGTCAACACCCGCATTCAGGTTGAGCACCGTGTTTCCGAGCTCTGCTACAGCCTCAAATTTACCAACCCGAAAGACAAGAAAGACTTCTTTGTTGTGGAGTCGCTTGTTGAAATGATGGCTCTGCTGGTGCTCCACAAAAAACGTCTGCCCAAGCCCGAGCGTATTCCCCGCTTCGCAGCTGCTGCCGAGGCCCGGCTGAACGCGACCGACAGTTCACTTTCGCCCCACGCAGGTGGCATGATCCGCTACTGGTCGGCGCCGATTGATGGTGAGATCCGCGATGATCAGGGGATATGCATGGTGAATCCCGATACCGGCATGTTCATGCGCTACAAGGTTGCCGGAGCATACGACTCGAATATTGCGCTTCTGCTCACCAAGGGTGAAGACCGCCTGGCAAGCTACCAGCATCTGTCGAAAGTACTGGGGAAAACAACGCTGCGCGGTTCGGATCTGGGAACCAACCTGGAGTTCCATTACGGCCTGGTCAACTGGTTCCTCGGTCAGAACGTCATGGCAAAGCCGACCACCCGGTTTGTTGTCCCCTATCTGACGCTTATGGGGCTGCTGAAACAGGAAGCAAGCAAGCTGGACACGGTTTTCGCTTTTATCCAGATGAAAAAAGCGTACGCGAAGAAAATGGCGGAACAGTTCCCTGATGATCCGAAAGTTGCCAAGGATATGGCGGCGATTCTTGATCGCAAGGGGACTCTGGTCACCCGCCCCATGGATAAGCTGCTGGAAGATCCGCACCTCCTTTCCGGCTGGTGCTCAATCAACCGGTCGAACTTCACCCTCGTTAAGGGGAAAGTGGTCTGGCACGGCAATCCGTTTATCCTGCTGGCCGATACCTATGAATACCTCAATATGTCATGGGATCCGAAAGCTCCGGCTGCAGAGGTTATCTGGGGGCATGACAACGACCTGCTGCAGAAAGGGATCCGCTTCTATCGCACCCTGTCGGAGCGGTTCAAGCTGGGTATGCACGAATTCGACAAGTTGTCCGCCCTGGTTGCCAAAGAAAAGCCGCAGGCCGGATTCAGCGCCGGCGAGTGGGAACAGATCCGTTCGGCTCACACCGGGTTTGAAGCCGGTCTGGAACTGCTCGGCATGTTGTTTGTCGTGGCAGAAAATGTCAAATTCTGGGAATTCAAAATTGAGGAAGATCTGGAAGTCACCATTCCGGAATATCTCCATGATACGGAACTGCAGGCGCGCATGAAGAAGGTTCTGGTACCGCCGCCGACCACCAAAGCGGATGAGATCGTTGCCATCTGCGGCGGTATGTACTACGGCCAGGAAGCACCCGGCCTGCCCACCTTTGCCCATGAAGGGATGCATTTTGAAAAAGGCCAGGCGCTGTACATCATCGAAGTTATGAAAATGTTCAACACCGTGCGTGCGACGTTCTCCGGTACAATAGACAAAATTATCATGCAGGGGAGTGACGGTTCAATTGTTCAGAAAGGGCAGCCGCTTTTCAAAATCACTCCGGACGAAAAATTTGTCGATGTAGATCCCAAAGAGCTGGAGCTTGAAAAACGGTCGTGCACAACTGAATATCTGCATCAGGTGCTGTAAAAAACAGAAGGAGGGTTATCGTGAGAAAAGGAAAATTTATTGTTCTTGAAGGTATCAGCGGTTCCGGCCAGCAGGTTAAAGGGGCAATCGTTGCGTTACATAAAGCATTGACCGAAAGTAATCATGAGGTCGTCGAGTGCGCCAATCCTGATTCGGGACGGGTAAAAGAGCTTGGCATAGAAAGCCTTCTCAACTGGTCGTTTGGTGCTGATCCCCGCGCTGATTTTCTGTTTGAATGTGCGGTCCGCTCGCAGATCTTTACCAATGTTGTCCGCCCGTGCCTGGAGCAGAACAAAGTGGTTCTGTGCAAACAATCCAGTATTTCATCTCTTGCCAATGCTCATGTCGGCGGGACGACGCAGAATTTTGACGTGTTGCGCCTTCTTGAGAAAATCTCCCGCGGCCATCTGTTTAATGATGAGATCTACCCGGACCTGACCATATTCATGGATGTACCGCCGGAAGAAGCGTGTGAGCGGATAGAAGACGTCATGCAGATCCATCATGATGGTGGGATTGAGTATTACCGGCATATGCAGTCGTTTTATCTCAGGGAGATGAAACGCTGGCGCGGTGTCAGAGTAGACGCGTCATTCTCCCGAAGTCAGGAAGATATTCAGGCCGATGTACTCGCAGCAGTACAGGCCATTCTGTAAATTACATACGCCCCCTTCGTCACGAAGGGGGACTTTTTTTGTCAGCGCACGATACCAAACCAACTTTCAGCGCAGCGCAGGGAGATACTGGTCATGGCCGGTTCTCAGCTGCCATTGGAACAGACGAAAAGGAGTCCGCTATGGGCATCAACGACAGTAAGCAGAAATGGAACGAGAAGGTTGCCAAAAGCCTCACCAAATCACCCGAGCGGATGGACCCGTTTCTGACAAGCTCCAACATAGAGATGGAACGCTGCTTCACTCCCGATTTTGAATATCCCGGATATGAGGAAACTCTTGGTCTTCCGGGTGAATACCCCTATACCCGCGGCGTACAGCCGACCATGTATCGCGGCCGCTTCTGGACCATGCGTCAGTATGCCGGGTTCGGTACCGCCAAGGAGTCCAACGAGCGCTACAAATATCTGCTTTCAGCCGGACAGACCGGGCTTTCCATCGCCTTTGACCTGCCGACCCAGATGGGGTATGACTCCGACGCCGGCATGAGCCTCGGCGAAGTCGGCAAGGTCGGCGTGGCCATTGATTCCCTGGCGGATATGGAAATCCTCTTCGACGGAATACCTCTCGACAAGGTATCCACCTCCATGACCATCAACTCTACCGCTGCCATCCTGCTCTGCATGTATATCGCCGTGGCAGAAAAACAGGGGGTTTCCGCCGACAAAATTTCCGGTACGATTCAGAACGACATCCTCAAGGAGTACATGGCCAGAGGCACCTACATCTATCCGCCCAAAGAGTCCATGCGGATCATCACCGACATCTTCGCCTACTGTAAAGACAACGTGCCCAAGTGGAACACCATCTCCATCTCCGGCTACCATATCCGCGAAGCCGGTTCCAGCGCGGTGCAGGAAGTAGCCTTCACCCTGGCCGACGGCATCGCCTACGTTGATGCCGCCATCAAGGTCGGCATGGATGTTGATGAGTTTGCCCCGCGCCTGGCGTTTTTCTTCAATGCCCACAACAACCTGTTTGAAGAGGTCGCCAAGTTCCGCGCCGCCCGCCGCATCTGGGCAAAAATCATGAAGGAACGCTTCGGCGCCAAAGACCCCAAATCCCAGATGCTCCGCTTCCATACCCAGACCGCCGGTTGTACCCTGACCGCCCAGCAGCCGGACAACAACATCATGCGCGTCACCATACAGGCACTCTCCGCAGTGCTTGGCGGCACCCAGTCGCTGCACACCAACTCCCGCGACGAAGCGCTGGCTCTGCCGACGGAGGATTCGGTCCGTATCGCCCTCCGCACCCAGCAGGTCATCGCCTATGAGTCGGGCGCTGCCGACAGCATCGACCCGCTGGCCGGATCATTTCTGGTGGAGTCTCTGACCGATCAGATTGAAAAAGCGGCATTGGAGTACATCGACAAGATCGACAAGCTGGGGGGGGCGGTTGAAGCCATCTCGCGCGGCTTCCAGCAGAAAGAGATCCAGGATTCGGCCTACGCCTATCAGAAGGCGATCGAGAAGGATCAGCTGATTATTGTCGGCGTAAACAAGTTCACCGTCAAAGAAGCTGCGCCGACCGGTCTGCTGCGGGTCAAGGAAGAGGTTGAAATCTCCCAGAAAGCATCACTGGCCGCCATGAAGGGGGGGCGTGACAACAGTGCGGTTGCCGCAGCACTGGCACAACTGGAAACAGCCGCCAAAAGCACAGACAATCTGATGCCGTACATTCTGACTGCGGTTAAAACATACGCAACACTGGGCGAAATCGCGGATGTCTTCCGTGGGGTGTTTGGTAAGCATACGGAGACGGTTGTGTTGTAATGTCTGGAATAACACGGAGCAACGGAGCAACGGAGAAAAAGCTCTTTGAATCAGAGATTACCGAATTGATAATCGGTAGTGCAATGATCGTTCATAGTACGCTTGGCCCTGGCTTGCTTGAATCCGTGTATGAAACATGTCTGGAGTATGAATTGATCTCTGCCGGATTGGTGGTAGAGCGGCAGAAACAACTGCCAATTAGCTACAAAGGTATCAATCTTGATGATGGTCTCCGGATGGATATGGTCGTAAACGGGCTAGTTGTTATTGAACTTAAATGTGTTGAAAAGCTACAGCCGGTTCATGATGCCCAGTTGTACACGTATTTGAAACTATCTGGCATACGGACTGGCTTGCTGATTAATTTTTATACGAAGCTCCTGAAAGACGGAATCAAAAGAATTGTCTGTTGACTCTCTCCGTTGCTCCGTTGCTCCGTGTTATTCAAAAGATTCAGAAGGGTACTAAATGCTCACGAAAATCAACCACATCGGCATCGCCGTAAAATCACTGGACGAAACTGTGCCGTTTTACCGGGACAGCCTTGGTATGGCCTTAGCCGGGATCGAGGAGGTTGCCGAGCAGAAGGTGCGGGTTGCCATGCTGCGGGTCGGCGAGTCTTTGATCGAACTGCTGGAACCGACGTCAGAAGATAGTCCGGTTGCCAAATTCATCGAGAAAAACGGTGCCGGCATTCATCACATCGCCTACGAGGTTGCGGATATTGAGGCGGCGATTGCCAAGCTGTGTGCCGAAGGTGCCCGCATGATCGATGAAAAACCGCGTAACGGGGCTCACGGCACGCGCATAGCCTTTGTTCATCCGAAGAGCAGTCACGGGGTGCTGACGGAATTATGTCAGGTGGCTCATCACCACTGAACTATGTGGTGGGCGGATGGGAATGGAGTGGTAAACCGGCGGAAACTAAAAAAAATAAACGGCATATTATCTCGTCTAAACAGATGGTTAGCAGTTAAATAACAGTTTTATGTTGACAAATGTTTGATTTGTTGTATATTCCGGCCAACTAAATAGAACAAGCCTGAAACAAACGAACCGAAAAAGTAGCTAACCGATTATTATCACTGCGAACCAGCATCTGCTGGGAGCAACAACCGGGAGCGAAACACACTGTGAACGTTTCAGAAAAAATTACAAGCGTAGGCGTTATTATACCTTTAGGTGTCCGTTTCTAAACTGGACGCTTAGAGGTGTTTGTGTATAAAGGCCTCATGTTTTTCGATGGCGAAGTCGTTTGAAAGGTTCAGGCCAAATTTACTGCGAAAGGTGGTGAGCAACGGCAACAAACTAATCTGACCGTATTTTTACCGCAGCATCAACGAGCAACTATCATACAAATGGGAGGAACACATGGATTTTAAAAAAGTAGCAGCAATCGTAGCAGCAGCAGGCGCACTGACCGCATTGGCTATTCCGGCAATGGCAGAAATCACTCCTTACGGCTCTGCACGTATGGCAACGTTCTATAACTTTCAAGATATCAAGACCGGAACTGGCCAGACTGCCGGCTTTGATGAGCATCTTCAGAGCAACAGCCGTTTTGGTGTTGATTATACTGGTGGCGTAGTTACCGGTAAAGTTGAGCTTGGCACTGGCGTTAACGTCCGTCTGCTGTACGGAACATGGGATTTCGGCGCTGGCACACTGGTTGTCGGTCAGGATTACAACAACTACTACCTTGGTTCTGCACAGACACATCTCGATGATAACGGCAACAATGGCTACGGCGCATTGTGGGATACCCGTCAGCCACAGGTCAAGGTTAACCTGAAAAACGGTCTTTATTTGTCTTTAATTCAGGCCACCGGTAATGTTAATGGCGACCAGTTCGGTGCCAACGCTGAGGCAACATCAGGTCTCAAAATGTACATGCCCAAGCTGAATGTTGGTTACAAAGGCAAGGCCGGTGCAGTAGATTATAACGCAGGTGTTGTTGGTACCACATTCAAAAACGTGGCTGCAGGTAAGGATGTTTTTGCGTATCTCGGTTATGCTAGTGGTACCGCAACGTTTGGTGCTACGTCACTTGTAGCAAACATCAGCGGTTCGCAGAATGCCGGTAACTTGGGTTTTCTGAATCGTGTATCGTACGATGCAACAAATAAGAAAGATTCCATCGGTTTCGAGGGTTATGTTCAGGTTACCCAGAAACTGTCCGACATGTTCAGTGCTAACCTTGGTTTTGGCTACCTGGGTGACAAAGTTGACGTAACTAACAAAGACAAATTTGATGACAGAATGTTGATCTTTGTCAATGCTCCGATCACACTGGCAAAAAATGTTGTTGTAACACCTGAAGTTTCTTACTACGACCAGCTGAAAGACAACACAGGCGCAAATGAGAATAAAAAAGCCTATGCAGTTGGCGCACAGTGGAAAATCAGCTTCTAATCTGTTGCTGATGTGACACACCGTTAGTCCGAAAAGGGCGGGAGAAATCCCGCCCTTTTTTTTTGACCACGGGCAATGATTATGCAATACTCCGACATCTGATTTAGTGCCGGGAGGGGTTATGAAAAAAATAATAGTGCTGTGCCTGACTGTTTTGACCGTTGCGCACGCGGCGCTGGTAGGTGCCGCACCGCTCAAGGTCTTTGTTGCGGAGATAACGGTGATTGGTGCCTCTAACCGCGACGAGACACAAGTAACCATAAAAACGCTGCTGACCTCCCGCCTTAACAGGGGAACGGTGACGACCGTGGCTACGGCTGCGGAGGCTGATGCGGTGGTCAGTGGAAGCTACATCGCTGCGGGAAAAATGTTCAGTCTGGATGCGGTGGCTACGGCAGGCGGCCGGACTCTGACCAGAGCCTTTGTCGAGGGAGACCTTGACAGTGGCTTGATCCCCGCCATCAACAAGCTTGCGGAAAAACTTGCTGGTGAAATGGGGAGCGTGCCGGCTGTGGCTCCGGCTGTAGCGGCTATGCCGGTTGCACCGGTTATTGCGGCTACCGAGGTGATTGTTGCTGAAAAGGGTGCTCCTGGCGGAGAAATAGTTCCGATCATAGAAAAAACCAAGGGGAATCTTTCAAGCTGGCGCAGTCAGCCGATTGCAGGTGTTTTAAATCTTGTTGCTGCCGGTGGTATCAATGTTGACGGCAGCAGAGATGTTTTTCTGGCTGAGAGCCACCGGTTGCTGCATTATCGTCATGGCACTGCTTTTCAGCTTGTCTCCGAAATGGATCTGAAGGTTTACGAAAATATTATTTCACTTGATGTGCTCGATTCCGGCGACGGGACGTATGAGCTGTATGAAACTGTGGTAGCTAATGAACAGCCGGCTTCCAAAATCTGGCGGGTTACCGGCAACACCATGCAATTGCTCGCAGAAAATGTACCGTATTATTTCCGGGTTATGGCTCTGTCCGGCTCTGCAAAAAAACTGTATGTCCAGAAATCGGGGGGTGACCAGTTTTTCGCGGGCGACCTGTTCGAGGCGGTTCGCCAGGGGGCTGAAATAAAGCTGAAAACCCAGGTGGCGCTGCCGCGCTTTGCTTCTATTTATACGTTCAACCAGTTTACTGATACAGGTGGCAAGCTCTACACAGTGACATTCTCGCCTGAAAACAAGTTGGTTGTGTATGACAGCGCTTTGGCTGAAATATGGCGCAGCAGCGATACGTATGGCGGTTCGGAGCAGTTTCTGGAGAAAAAGACGCTGGTGGGAGGCGGTGCAGGTGATCCGCTGCAGGTGTTCATGAATCAGCGGATACTGGTGACGCCTGAAGGCAATGTGCTGGTCGGGAAAAACGAGGCGTTCTGGCTGTTGGGTAAGAAAGGGTATTACAGCAGTGGCTCAGTATATTGCCTTTCCTGGAATGGCGACCATTTGGAGGGGAAATGGCACACCAGGGTCGCTGACAACTACATGCCCGGGTACGCATACGACGAAAAGGCGAGGGTGCTTTTACAGCTGGAAATGGTCGCCCGACCACATGTTTTTTCCCGTGGTTCTTCGGTGCTGACAGTACGGAAGATTGATTAATCAGGCCTGCTGATAAGGTTTCACCCGGGCATTGGCGGGAGCAAATACGTCATTGCCGGGTGTGCCCTGCGGGGCAGTTTGTTCTGGTGGCAGTAGCCGCTAAAAGTTGTGTTGGGAAGTGGTGTGGAGTAGCGTCTCGCTGAAAAAAATATGGAGATTGACGTGCAGGATTATCAGCACAGTTATGTCGGACCAGGACTGGGCGAGCAATTATGTTTTCTCAGTCTTGCAGTGCGACAGACCATGAAGAAAATAGTCGCTTGCTTTCCTGCGGGTGGGAATACGACACTGCAGTGCGATCTCATGTTTCCGCCCCCACTCAAGCAGCTATCTCCGTTACGCAGTTTTTGGTCCAACAACGCGCCGTATGTTCAACGGCATCACCATACGCCTTGCCGTCTTGATTCCGGCCATATTGTTCTGGCAAATGAATAACTTTCGCGCCTCCGCAGCAGTTACTTCCGACTCTCTGTCCGCGAATTGTCGCCGTACTCCTGCCTTCATGTATTTGGTATTTTCCCTCCTTGCCGGTCATATGATGATTTCCATGGCAATTCTTGTCGTGCCTGCAGTTGCCCCCCTGGTGGCACGTGACTTTGGTATCGACCCCTCGCTTATCGGTTACCAGAGCAGCTTTGTGAGTGCGGGTTTGCTAACTTCGCTGCTTTTCATGGGTAACATGGGGCGCAGGTTCGGTGCGTGTCGAACCAATCAGTTGGGTCTTGGGTTGTCCTCCTCCGGAATGTTGCTGATGCTCTTCCCGTATGCGTTATTACTGATTTCTGGCTCGTATATGATGGGTATAGGCTATGGTCTTATGGCGCCGACGGCTTCCACATTACTAATGCGTTTTTCATCGGCAGAGCGGCGTAACTTTGTCTTTTCCTTTCAACAAACAGGTGTGCCGTTGGGCGGTATGCTCGCTGCACTATTGGCTCCGATTATCGCCGTACTGTTGGGGTGGCGCTGGGCGGTGATTTTTTCGGCCCTGCTTCTGTTCTGTGTGCTGCTACTCATGCAGAGGGGGCGCAAATATTGGGACGATGACCGAAACTCTGCCGCGCCCGCTATTTCATCCAATCCCTTCTCAAATTTCATAATGGTGTGGCGTAACCGGCACATGCGGTTGATAGCGCTCATGGGCGGTCTGTTTTGCTGGGGACAGGTAGTTGTGGCATCATACACCGTTGTTGCAGCGGTAACATTGTTCCATATGAGCCTCGTGGTTGCGGGGATACTTCTCACCGTTGTTCAGTTGGGTAATGTCGTCGGCAGAATCATTGTCGGTCTGCTCGCTGACCGGATTGGCAGCAGCACCCGTGTTCTCATATGGAGTGCGGGGATGATGATCGTTACCAGTGTCGCTTCCCTCTGGATGGATCCTTCATGGCCAATGGTATGGTTGTGCGTATTGTTTGCGCTGTACGGCATCACCACGGGCACCTGGGGTGGGCTTATGCTGGCTGACATCGGGCGTCTTGCTCCCCCGGGATACGTGGGCGCCGCTATCAGTGGAGCCTTGGTGTTTGTGAACAGTGGGAAATTTCTAGGCCCAATCGTGTTTGCCAATGTGTATGCAGTTACAAAAAACTACCAAATCGCCTTCGCATCACTCGCTGTGCCGGCTGTAATGGCGCTGTACTGCCTGCTTCAGACAGAAAAAATGAGCATTGATAAACCCCCGTTATGAATCAGGGCGCAGGTAGATAGCCAGATCAGAACCGGGCAGAGGGACCTCTGCCCGGTTACTGCCTATGTTTCTAAACGCCCGATACATACGCATCGAATTTTTTTTTGGTGCGTTATTTTTTTATTGACGCGGATCATATATGATATATAATCCGCGTCACAAGGGGGTAGTCATGACGCTTGGTCCTATAGAACATTATGATACAAAATCCAGTTTGGCTTATGATGCCATCAAGACGAGCATCAATGAGGGGCACCACATGCCCGGTCAAAAGATCGGCATCTCCCAGATGGCCAAGCTGCTCAACACCAGCGATATTCCGGTACGCGAAGCCATGCACAGGCTCAGCTCCGAGGGATTGCTGGAATATGCCCCACATGTAGGGTTCAGGGTCACCCTTCCCGAGTTTGAAAACTATACCGATGTATATGAAGTGCGGCAATTGCTGGAAGGTGAAGCGGTGGGAAGGGCTGCAGCAAACATTTCTCCCTCCTCGCTTGCAGAAATAAAACAGTTGCATATGGATATGCTGGCTGACGTGCAACGCGGGGACACCGTTTCGTTTTCGGCTTTAAATTACCGTTTTCACTCCCTCCTGTTCACCTTATCCGGGAATCCATTTCTGGTGCGTCAGATCGAGCAGGCCGCCGCAGTCTATCCCCGCACTCGAGCCATTTTTGCCATGTATCCCGGACGGATTGTCTCCGCCTCGCAGGAACATGAAGAAATTATCAGATGCCTTGAACAGAAAGATTCCACAGGCACAAGAAAAGCGTATCTGGAACATATGGTCACGGCCTATGCCCTTCTGTTGAAATATCGAAAGTCTCTGGATGAAGCTGCACGCTGATTAATTAGGCACGGCTCATTGTATGAAACGTCTATTTCCGCATGAAATAGCTACGGGTGAAAAATCCCAGGATTTCAAAAGGCTGGATTTTAGTATAGGCAACTATGAAGCAGATGATTGCGACGGGGGCGAACCAAAAGCCCGGCAATCTTACATACCACCGGCCCTGGCCGGACACTTACAGGGAGGAGACTAGGATATGGATTTCGCAATTGATTGGACAAGAAGGATTGATTTCGACCTACTTCGCAGTGAGAGAACAAAAAGCTTGAACGAACAGATCAAAAAGCATGATCTGGATGCAGTGTTGTGCTTTAAAGCAGAGAACCTACGCTACATGACAGGATATCGTCCCCTGTGGTGGCCAATTTCCTTTTTGACTAGAAACGCGGGCATTATGGTAGCCGACAAAGAGCCGATTCTGTTTCCCACGAGCGGTTGCTATGAGCGGTGCCGGGACAGCATGTACTGGATGAACAAGGATAATATCCGTCCCCTTGCAACCATGGAAGACCCGGGAATCGTCGAAGAGGAGATCAAGAAAAAATTTATCCCAGCCTTTGATGAACTGGGAATTACCGAGGGAAAGATCGGTATTGATCACGTTTCCATGCTGACGCTGATGAAGCTTAAAGAGGCCTTTCCGAAAGCTGACTTTGTCAACGGGGATCATTGTGTTCTGGACGCACAGGTCATCAAGAACAGCGAAGAGATCAAGTGCATGCGTGCCTCAAGCCAGATGGCCTCAATTGCCATGGATCGGGCCATGCGGAAGATCAACGTCGGCGTGCGGGAGTGCGAAATTCTTGCCGAGGCGATGCACTCCCTGTACAGCAACGGAATGGAAGTTCCCCAGTGCAGTCTGATCGTTACCTCGGGGGACGGAACGGCTCCGCTTCGGCGTTTCGCCACTGACAAAAAAATTCAATGGAACGAGCTGGTCTTTATGGATATCGGCGGCTGCTTTAACGGATATTTCTCCGACTTTACCCGCACGGTCATCTTCGGAAAACCGAGTGAACTGCATAAGAAAATATACCGTGCAGTCTACGAGATGATGAACGAGATCAAGCGGACGCTGGTGCCGGGCAATACCAACGCGGATGTAAACAGAGCGGCACGCAAGGTGGTTATCGATCATGGTTTCAAAGGGCATGACTACCTTGGGCTGCTTGGACACAGCATCGGCGTGTCAGGGTTGACGTACCCGATCATTGGCGAGATAGCGGCCAACAACGAGAGGGAAGTCGTTCTGAAGCCGGGCATGATCTTCAGTCTGGAACCCGGAATATTTATCCCGGGTACTCCCGGTGGTGGCGGAATTCGTTTGGAGGATACCATACTGGTGACTGAAGGCGGCAACGAGGTGCTGACAACAACCCCATACTGCAACTGCCTCCTGGGTGGAAGCAGTGCGGGCGGTGGCCATGGTTGCAGGTGCTGACAACCTTGGCACTCCAACAGTCGGATGATTTGAACATTATAGAGTTGGTGCAGTCAACAAGGTATACATACACTTTGCAAACCGACTGATTTCAAGGTGATAGCCGAATCGCAGGCAATTATATCAACAGAAGTGCCAGTCTGCTGAACCGAGGGGGAAAGCCACATGAAGAAGATCGTCGTTGTTCAACCCGTTCACTCTATAGGTATGGGTATCTTGCAGACGGGCGGACAGGTGGTAATTCCTTCCGGGACTTCCGATCAGGAAATAATCGCGGTTGCAGGTGATGCGGAGGCATTGGTTGTGAGGCTTACCAATGTATCCGCCAGCCTTATTGATGCCATGCCGTCGCTTAAGGTGATTGGCCGCAACGGGGTCGGTGTGGATAACATTGATATCGGCGCTGCAACAAAGCGGCGCATAGCGGTAATCAACACTCCCGGGACAAATTCCAACAGTGTTGCAGAATATGTGATTGCTGCCTTTATGGCCCTTCACAAAAAACTGGTACCGCTGGACCGGCATGTACGAAACGGAGAATGGCATTTCCGTGATCATTGCAGGGGCGTTGACCTTCAGGAAAAGACCATCGGAATTATCGGAATGGGCCAGATAGGTACTATTCTGGCGACCAAATGCAAGGTCGGCCTCGGTATGAATGTTCTTGTATATGACCCGTTCATGTCAGCAGAATATATTACAAGTCATGGCGCCATGGTGGCTGAGAGTATGGATGCATTGTTGCGGGTCTCTGACGTTGTCTCACTTCACATCCCGTTAACCCAGAGCACCAGAAATCTCTTTGATGGCCAGACGCTGCGATCCATGAAGCGGGGCGCAGTATTGGTCAATGCTTCGCGTGGCGGTATCATAGACGAGCAGGCTCTGGTTCAGGTGCTGACGGAAGGGCATTTGAGCGGTGCTGCGCTGGATGTGTTCGGAGAAGAACCTCCTGTCGGAGATAGCCTACTTTGGAATGCTCCCAATCTCCTTGTTACACCTCACATAGCCGGGTTGACTGAAGACGCCGCTGCAAGAACTTCAGAGGTTATGGCCAAGGATGTGGTAGCTGTTTTACGCGGTGAGAACCCTGTCAACTTATATAATGAAGAAATACTGTGTGAGGTGTAGCGGATGGCGAGCGATAATCCAAAAGTGCCCAATAGTGAGGCAGTCGGCAGTCAAAACCCGGTGAAGGCAAGAAGGCAGGTCGATGTCGTGGGTTTTGTCAGAAAGTATGGCATGGTTCTGGCCCTGGTCATTCTGGTCGTTCTGGGTAGTTTCCTGTCGGAGGCCTTTTTAACTCCTCGAAATCTGCTGAATGTGGCTCGACAGGTTTCTGTGATAGGTCTCCTGGCGGCGGGTGAAACATTTGTCATTCTGGCTGGAGGGATAGACCTCTCTGTCGGGGGTGTTTTATCGGCATCGGCAATTTTTGCAGCGTACAATCAGAACCTCCCCTTCCCTATGCTCGTGCTGTCAACAGTTCTGTTTGGCATGCTTTTCGGTCTCACGACCGGAACGCTTGTGTCAAGAGCTGGAATCACGCCCTTCATTGCAACATTGGGCATGGGAACCATCGGTGAAGGTGTCGCGATGCTCCTTTCAGAAGGGCAGCCGATCTTCATTGAAAATAACGCCTCCATATTTACTACCCTGGGCAACGGCACCTTTGCGTTTATTCCGATTCCGGTGATCGTGCTGGTCGGGAGCATTCTGATCGGTCAACTTTTCCTTTCCGGCACCACCGGGGGAGTGTATTTAAAAGCTTTGGGCGGTAATGAGGAGGCCACTTTTTGGTCCGGCATCAATACCCGCAAATACCGGACACTCTCCTTTATCCTTTCGGGGGCTTTTGTTGGTGTAGCGGCAATTCTGGCGGTTGCCAGGACTTCCGTGGGAGATCCGGTGGTTGGCCAGGGAACGACTCTGGATGCAATAAGTGCGGTGGTTATCGGCGGCACCTATCTGGGTGGCGGTGGGGTCGGAAGTGTCGTCGGCACGCTGTTGGGTGCCTTTATTATGGGGAGTATTAATAATTTATTCAACCTGCTCAATGTGAATGCCTACTGGCAGATGGTTGCTAAAGGTGTAATCATTATTTCCGCTGTCTATATAGGAACGAGAAAGAAGCGTTAACATGGACACTTTGCTGAAAGCCACCGGAATATCGAAGAGCTTTGGGGGAATCCAGGCACTTGACCGAGTTAATTTCGAGGTCGCCAAGGGTGAAGTTCATGCTGTGGTGGGTGAGAATGGCGCCGGAAAATCCACCCTGATGAAAATTCTGACCGGGGTTTACCAAAGGGATGAAGGGCAGATCTGGTTTGACGGTGCGGAACTGTCGGCCAAAAGCCCGTCTCAGTGCAGACGCAGCGGTATCGGCATCGTATTTCAGGAGCCTACGCTGATTCGATCACTGGATGTCAAGACCAATATATTCCTGGGAAACTATCCGTACAGAAAGGTGCCCGGGTTTGTTAATTGGCAGAAGCTGCGGGAGGATACCTGCTCCGTGCTGGAAGAACTGGGTGTTACCATTGATCCCGACACCATTGTGAGTGACCTGACGTTTGGCAAGCGGCAGATGATCGAAATTGCCAAAGTCATTGCACACCGGGCCAAGCTGATTATTCTGGACGAACCCACGTCAGCCCTTTCGGATGAAGAAAAGGACTGTCTCTTCGGAGTGATTGCACGTTTAAAGGAGAGGGGGACCTCGATAATATACATCAGTCACCGGCTACCCGAAATTTTTGAAATTACGGACCGTGTCACGGTAATGCGGGATGGGAGATACATCGGTACAGAATCTACTGCGAACTTAAACGCAGATTCCCTGATAAAGATGATGGTTGGCAAGGCTCTGGAGGCGAATCTTCACCGGGGGAGCGTTGTCGCGGATGAGGACATTCTCAAGGTGAAGGGCCTTGGACGCGGGAAGGTGCTCAGCGACATAAGCTTTAACCTCCGGAAAGGTGAAATTCTGGGTGTCTTTGGTTTGGTCGGTTCCGGGCGGACGGAAATGGCCAGAGCGCTATTTGGTATCGACAAGATTGACTGTGGCGAAATCTGGCTGGACGACAAAAAGGTTGCCATCCGCTCACCGGTGGAAGCGGTCGCACTTGGACTGGGTTTTGTGCCGGAAAGCCGTAAGGAACATGGAATTATACCACTGATGGCTAGTGGAATGAATATAACGCTGTCGGCACTGGGCAAATGCTCTGCCGCTTCAGTTGTTAACTGGAACAGTCAGGATGGAATAGCCCGAGGGTTCATCAAAAAAATGGGGATAAAGGTATCAAGCCCCAAGCAGGCGGTTGTCAACCTGTCGGGAGGCAATCAGCAAAAGGTTGTTGTCTCTAAATGGCTCGCCAATAATCCCAGGATACTGATACTGGACGAACCGACCAGGGGTGTGGATGTTGGCGCCAAGGCCGAGATCCACAACTTGATAGTCCAACTGATCAAGGAGGGCTTATCAGTTATCATGATTTCCTCGGAGATGGAGGAGATCATGCGGCTGGCCGACCGTGTGCTGGTCCTATACGAAGGCAGGGTTTCTGGTGTCCTGGACCTGGAAGAGCTGAACGAGGAAAATTTATTAAAGAGTATCCACGGGCATTTTTGGCGGCCTGATCAAAATACAAAGGGGGTAATGGAATGATGAAAACCAGAATGAGAAAAGTGTTTACCGTGGCGGTACTGGGCCTCAGCGTGTTGTTGTTGACAGCTGTTCAGGGGCCGGCAAAGAAGACTTTCAAGGTTGGGTATTCGATTGACACCACTTCGTCTCCATACAATGCCAAGGCCTATAAACAAATGGCTCTGGAGTGGAAAAAATACCCGGAAGTCACGTTATTTGCAACTGAGGCCGGTGGCCAATCCATGAAGCAGGTTTCCGACATTGAGGACCTCATCAGTAAAGGCGTGGATCTGCTTATCGTGAAACCGAGAGACGAGAAGACGCTCGCGGCAACATTGAGCAGAGCGTATAAACAGGGAATCAAGATTGTGCTTCTTGAGCGGGTTGTCAGCGGCAATGATTTTTCGGCGGCTGTTGTTACCGATGATACCGAAGCCGGACGGGTATCGGCAGAGTATATGGCAAAAGTATTAAACGGCACCGGTAATGTGCTTGTCGCTCAGGGGACTCCTGGTGCCAGCTCGTATTTGGCAAGAACGCGATCATTTGTGGAGACGCTGAAAAAGTACCCCGGCATAAAAATTCTTGCCCAGCAGCCGTCCAGCGCTAAGCGGGATGAAGGCAAAACGCTGATGGAAAACTGGTTGCAGGCATACGGTAACAAAATTGACGGGGTTCACTCCAATGCCGACGAGATCACCATGGGCATAATTCAGGCGATAAAGCAGGGGGGGAAAACCGGCAAGATTAAGGTGACCTCAATCACCGGTCTGCAGGAAGCGGTTAAGGCGGTACAGGGTGGGCAGATGGATCAGGTCGCGACAATAACCAACGGGGTCCGCAAAGGCGTAGACATATCTATGAAACTGCTCAGGGGAGAACAGGTGCCGAAGATGATAGTTGTCCCGACGACGCTTATTAATAAGAGCAATGCCGATAAGTACTATGATCCCAGTAAATATCTTGCAGACGAACTCTTGAATTATTAGGCTGCAATTGGAAGCTTTACGGAGTTGCGCAAGGACGGTATGGGTGTGTTTGTACACACTATCCGGTAAACTGGAGGTAACGCAGTGAAAGCAATTCAGCTCTTGAGTCCCAATGTACTTGCGGTGCGGGATATCCCCATTCCGGAACCGGGTGCGGGAGAGGTCCTTATCAAAGTCAGGGCGGTGGGAATATGCGGCACTGACATTAGTATCTATAAGGGAATAAGTCCGGCTCCGTACCCGGTTGTACTGGGACATGAATTTTGCGGTGACATTGTTGCGATGGGAGCAGGCGTTGAAAATGTCCGGCTTGGTGATTACGTCATTTCAGAGGCCAGTTGGGGCTGCGGGACCTGTCATTTCTGCCAGCGGGGGCTGCCTTCGTACTGCATGAAACCGTTCATGTACGGCAGAACATGTGACGGAGCCTTGGCTGAATACGTCCGGGCGCCAGCCCGGATTGTCCATTCTGTTTCCAGAGCTGTCGACCCTGTCGAGGCCCAAGGGGTTACTGCCGTGGCAACTACCTTGCGAGCTATCCGCCGTTCTGGTCTTAGTGTCGGTCAGAGTGCTGCTGTTCTTGGGCCTGGGTACACCGGTCTGCTGTTAATGCAGTTGGCAAAACTGAGTGGCGCAGGGCCAGTTGTGGTGACAGGGACTAATGAGGAGCGGCTGCAACTAGCCAGAACTTTCGGCGCAGACATTACGGTCAACATTCGTCAGGATGGATGGGCTGACAAGCTCATCGAGGCCACGGACGGATTCGGGCCGGATGTGGTATTTGAGGCCAGTGGCAGGCCTGATGCGCTGGCGCAGGGGGTGGCAGTGGTTAAAAAGGGGGGAACGATTGTGGCCTTTGGAATCACTGGTTCACCCGTAGAAAATTTTGATGCCGGGCAGCTTTATAAAAAGGATATATCCATAGTGGGGAGCAAGGGCGGGTATTTTGAGTACGGAAATGCGGTCAGGGCTCTTGAAAACCAGAGGTTGCATACGCGTGAACTGGTCACCAACATATTCCAGCTGGAAGAAACCCCCGAAGCATTCAGGTTTATAACAAGCAACTCACGCTCAGTGATCAGGGCTGTAGTCCTTGTGAGCTAACGGGGATAAACGTCCCGTCTCTCCTGCCGCTGTGGCCGGATGTCTGAGTAGCTGGCATGAGAAAAGTGCCGACAGCTTTTAAAAAATGCATAACAATAAATTCCACTATAAAAAGGAGAGCTTTACATGGATAGCTCGTATTTATGGATTTCACATTTTAACTCTGATCCGGCGGTAAGTCAGGAACCGCTTCCTCAAACAGTGGAGATTTACGACACCACGTTGCGCGATGGGGAACAAACCATTGGTGTATGCTTCGATGCTCAAGACAAGGTGAGAATAGCCACGCTTCTTGACCGCATTGGTGTCAAGCGGATTGAAGCCGGAATGCCGATTGTCTCCGAAGCTGATAAACAGGCGGTCGCCGAGGTTGTAAAGGCGGTGAAAAATGCTGAAGTATGGACTCTCTGCCGGTGTGCGCGGGAGGATGTTGACGCATCTCACGAGGCGGGGGTGAAAAACGTCATCTGCGAGGTGGCCACAAGCCCGTACAAAATGAAAGCATATGGCTATACGGAAGAGGATGTACTGCACAAGATCGTTGATACGCTGCAGTACGCAAAAAGCAAAGGTATGAAAACGGCTTTTTTTGCAGTGGACGCAACCAGAGCTGACGTGGGGTTTCTTGAAAAAGCCTATAAAGCCGCGGTTTTCGAGGGGGGAGCTAGTGAAGTGGTGCTGGTGGATACACTGGGTGTGGCCACGCCGGAGACCATGTACTACCTTACCAAAAAGGTAAAAAGCTGGGTTCCTGTCCCTCTTGCTGTACACTGCCACAACGATTTTGGTATGGGTGTAGCCTGCACTGTTGCTGCAGTACGTGCTGGGGCTGCAACAGTGCATGTTACGGTTAACGGACTGGGAGAAAAAACCGGCAACGCTGACATTGCAGAAGTTGTGTTTGCTTTGGAAGGACTGTATGGCATAAGCACAAATATCGACTTGAAAGGTTTGCTCGGATTGTCCAAGGCAGTGGAGGAAATAACCAGCGTGATGATGTCACCGTTAAAACCCGTAGTCGGCAAAAATGTTTTTCAGCGGGAAAGTGGCGTTACCGTAGCGCAGTTGGTTGCCTATCCGCCTGCTGTCGAGGGGTACGCACCTGAGTTGATCGGGAGCCAGAGGGAAATAGTTCTGTCAAAAAAATCCGGGAAAGGCTCTATCGAGCATTTTCTGAAAAAGGCTGGTGTTTCTGCCAAGTCGGACCAGGTTTCCGAAATTCTGAAGCGGGTTAAAAATTTGGGAATAGCCAAGAAGGGTCTGGTGAGTCAGGAAGAGTTCGACGTGATTGTTTCCGAGGTTTTATAGATGTATGTAGTGGCTCTGCTGAACCCCCGATCTGTGTGGTCTCAGCAGCGTTATGTATATAGATTGGGCGTATCGACGGAAACCCTAATTATGGGGGGGAATTCAACCATGTTCAAGGGAAGTATTGTAGCCATAGTGACACCATTTGCGAAAGATGGCGCGGTGGATCTTGCCAAATTGCAGGATCTGGTTGAATTTCAGATCGAAAACGGTACTGATGGCATAGTACCGTGCGGCACCACCGGCGAGGCCTCTACGCTTACTTATGATGAACATCTAGCTGTTATCAAAACTGTTGTTGATCGCGTTGCCGGCCGCGTCCCCGTTATAGCGGGTACCGGATCCAACAGTACCGCCGAGGCCATTGAAATGACCAGGAGGGCCAAGGATGTGGGGGCTGACGGTGCCTTGCTGGTCACCCCATACTATAATAAGCCGTCGCAGGAGGGTCTCTACCGCCACTATATGGAAGTAGCTGACGCTGTGGCGCTGCCTCTGATTCTCTATAACGTACCGGGGCGTACCGGTGTCAATCTGCTCCCCGAGACCGTAGCCCGTTTGGCCCTGCATGCCAATATCGTGGCTATCAAAGAGGCTACCGGTTCACTTCAGCAAGGCTCCGAAGTCATCGCCCTGTGCGGTGACCAGATTGACGTCCTTTCGGGCGATGATTTCGTCACGTTCCCGTTGATGGCCTGTGGCGCCAAAGGTGTCATTTCGGTGTTGGCAAACATCATGCCGAGAATCGTGGCCGGTCTGGTGGACGCCTTCTTTGCCGGTGACTTTGAGACAGCCCGTCGACTGCATCTTCAAACGTTGAAGATCAGCAGCGTCATGTTCATCGAGAGCAATCCGGTGCCGGTCAAGGCGGCCCTGGAACTGATGGGCAAGGCTCCTGCCGACGTACGGCTGCCGCTCTGTCCCCTTGGGGAAGCGAACAAGGCCAGGCTAACAGGGATAATGAAAGAATATAATCTGATATAGTTTTGGTGTTTAGCTGAGTAAAGCTGTAGCGGGACCGCCTTTGGTACCGCTTCAGCCGGGATAAAAGTGGCGATGATATGCCCACCGTGCAGCCACATTTAACATCGGCAGACAAACTGTTGCTTGAAGCCCCCTCGCCTTTTTAGTCTTTCCTTTTGGTCTTTCCTTTGACGATTGCATAGAGCTGTGTTACATTCTCGCCACTAAAAATCGAGGGGTGCTTTTCCCCGTAGATTATCCGGAACAACCAGTGAAACGAGCGTAAACCTTTGAAACCACTTGCCAAAATAATATGCATCGCCAACCAGAAGGGGGGCGTCGGCAAGACGACCACTGCCGTGAATCTTGCCGCTTCCCTGGCGGCTGCGGAGCGGCCGACGCTGCTGGTGGATATCGATCCGCAGGGGAACGCAACCAGCGGAGTCGGTCTGGACAAGGCGACGCTGCGGCGGACCATCTACGATGCCATGATTAATGACGCTGATGTTCGGGGGCTGATTGTGGATACCGGTCAGCCGTTCCTGCATGTCCTCCCCGCCAATTCCGATCTGGCCGGTGCGGACCTGGAGCTGGCAAGCATGGCCGGTCGGGAGCAAAAACTTAAATATACTCTGGCTTCCCTGTCAGAGGAGTACCGGTACATTATCATTGATTGCCCCCCCTCTCTTAACCTGTTGACCGTCAATGCGCTGACCGCTGCTGATTCGGTTCTGATCCCGCTCCAGTGTGAATACTATGCGATGGAAGGACTATCACAAATTCTCCAGACAATCGGTCTGATCCAGAAAAACCTCAACCCGTTTCTGCTGATCGAAGGCATTCTGCTGACAATGTTTGATGCACGGGGCAATCTGGGTAAAGAGGTGGCTACCGAGGTGCGGACGCATTTCCCCGGCCAGGTGTTTGAGTCGGTCATCCCGCGCAATGTCCGTCTGGCGGAAGCGCCGAGTCACGGGAAGCCGGTCATTTATTACGATATAACATCGCGCGGGGCCGCCAGCTATCTGCAGCTGGCACGCGAGATCATCCAGAGGGAGAAGATACATGGCTAGAATAGGGGGCCTCGGCAAAGGGATGGCTGCCCTGCTGCAGGTGACGGAAACGGTTGACGAGTCAAAAAACTATTTTATCTGCCCGGTGGAGAAGATTCGTCCCAACCGCAACCAGCCGCGCAAGCATTTTGCCCCGGACAAGCTGGAGGAGCT
Source organism: uncultured Geobacteraceae bacterium (assembly GCA_903862245.1). Taxonomy (GTDB): domain Bacteria; phylum Desulfobacterota; class Desulfuromonadia; order Geobacterales; family Pseudopelobacteraceae; genus JACRCG01. The sequence goes on from CAIOXL010000013.1 coordinate 30,320, forward strand.
GGCCGCTTCTATTCGTGAACAGGGGATTATCCAACCACTGGTGGTTACCCGTAAAGATGATCACTACGAGATCATTGCCGGTGAACGACGCTGGCGCGCGGCGCAAAAAGCCGGACTGCACGAGATTCCGGTGGTTATCCGTGAAGCGACGCCGGATGCGATCATGGAGCTGGCTCTGATTGAGAATATCCAGCGCCAGGATCTGAACGCCATCGAAGAGGCGCATGCGTACCGATCCCTGGTGGAGCATTTCAGTATTTCGCAGGATGATGTGGCGCGCAGGGTCGGGAAAAACCGTACGACGGTTACCAACTCGCTGCGCCTGCTCAGGCTGCCGGAGGAGATCCAGAAGGATATCGTGGAGGAACGGCTCAGCATGGGACATGCCCGTGCCCTGTTAGCACTTGAAAGCGGCGAACTGGTCGAGAAAGCACGTCACGAAATTCTGCACCGACAGTTAAGTGTGCGGGCGACAGAAGATCTGGTGCGCCGGCTGAAGGTGAACCCCCATCCGGTTCCGGCCAAGCGGCTACAGCAGCCGGACCTGCTCATGTCGTCGCTGGAGGAACAGCTCCAAAAACGCTTTCAGTCCCGGGTGGCAATCCGCAAGGTCGGGACCAAAGGGGGGCGGTTGGAAATCCATTTCAGCGATTCGGACGAGCTGACCAGAATTATAGATCTGCTGGACATCTAGACGTTGTAAAAAACAGACGCTTTTCTGTTAAATATCTTGACATCTGTTCGCGTATCATGGTAGTTAGCCTCTGTTTTACGCCCGTATATGGGATACAGTATACAACTCAGCATACCTGCAAGGGGTAGGACGTGATTGAATTAAATTTGTCATTCGTAATCCAGTTGATCAATTTCGGCATCCTTGTCCTCGTTCTCAACGTGTTCCTGTTCAAGCCGCTCCGCAAGGTGCTGGCCGACCGGCGTCAGGTGATCGACTCGGCTCGCGAAAAGACCGTTTCCGTTGATGCGGAAGTGCAGGCTAAAATGGCCCAGTATGAATCCCGTCTCCATGTTGCCAAGGCTGAAGCAGGTGCCCAGCGCGCAGAGGCATTGAAGGCAGCACAGGCTGAAGAATCTGCGGTTCTGGATAAAGCCCGCAAGCAGGCTGCTGAATCACTCGGTTCAATCCGGGAAAGAGTTGCCAAAGAAGCTGGAGAGGCCCGTGAACTGCTGAAGAAGCAGGCTGAGATTCTGTCCGGTGAAATCTGCGAAAAAATTCTCGGGAGGAGCCTGTAGTTATGAGTATGGTATCCGATCGCACGAAAAAAATTATCAGTACCGTTCTATACATTGCTGCGATCATTCTGGTTGCATCCGTCGGCTTTGCTTCAGAAGGGGGCGGTGCCCACCATCCTGACAGTGGTGCCCAGATGAAGGATTTCGGCTGGAGGGTTCTCAACTTTGCGGTGCTGGTCGGTATAATCGTCTGGGCGCTTAAAAAGGCAGATGTTAAGGGGACGCTGGCAGCCCGTCAGGTGGAAATCGAGAAAAACCTGAAAGATGCTGAGGAAGCACGTGACGCCGCCGAAGCAAAACTCCGTGAATACGGGGTAAAGCTTGATCAGGCAGCGAAAGAAATTGATGAACTCCACGCGGCGATTGTGCGCGAAGGTGAGCAGGAAAAAAGCCGCATTATTGCTGAAGCCAACAGCGCTGCAGAGAAAATCGTCGCCCAGGCAGCACTGTCTGCGGAGCAGGAAACGGTGAAGGCTCGTAATGAACTGCGTGCCGAAGCGGCACGGCTTGCGGTTGACCTCGCATCCGGCAAGCTGGGCGGAGCCATCCAGAAGAACGACCACGACCGATTTGTCGGCGAATATCTTGACAAGGTGGTACAGATCCAGTGATCAATAACGCGATTGCGAGACGATACGCCAAAGCACTTGTACAGCTTGGCTCGGAGGGGGGGCTGATTGACCGTTTCCGTGAAGAGTTGACGCTTGTTGACAACCTGTTTAAGACAAACGGTGAGCTGCGCGCCGCTTTTGCGAATCCTGCTCTTACCCTGGTGCAAAAAAAATCCATCATGGCGGAGCTGGTTGCCAAAATGTCCTGTTCAGAGCTGGTGGGGAACTTTCTCATGCTGCTGGTGGATAAGAACCGTGTTGCCTTTCTCGGCCAGATCATCCAAACCTATGAAAAACTGGCCGATGAGTTCACCGGTGTGATCCGCCCGGTTATCAGAACCGCTTTCCCGCTGGACAGCGTTCAGGTTGGTGCAATTCAGAGTGCGCTTGAAAAGAAGACCGGCAAGAAAGTTGTGCCGCAGATGATTGTTGATTCATCGCTGCTGGGTGGTGTCATAACCCAGATCGGCGATATTGCATACGATAACAGTGTGAAGACTCAGCTTAAACAGATTAAAGATATATTACAGAAGGGGTAGGAGCATCCATGGAAATCAGAGCCGAAGAGATCAGCGAGATTATCAGGAAACAGATCAAGGAGTATGGCAAAGAGGTTGAGGTGTCGGAAACCGGCACAATCATCTCCATCGGTGACGGTATTGCCCGTATCCACGGCCTGGCTGGCGCCATGGCCGGTGAGTTGCTGGAGTTCCCCGGCGGCGTAACCGGTATGGTTCTCAACCTTGAAGAAGATAACGTCGGTGCCGCTATTCTTGGAGAATTCTCCGAGATTAAAGAAGGCGACACGGTCAAGCGTACCGGCCGTATTACCGAGGTTCCGGTTGGCGATGCCCTGATTGGTCGTGTTGTTAACGCCATTGGGCAACCGATTGACGGTAAAGGCGCCATCAACACCAGCAGCTTCAGCAAGGTGGAGATCAAAGCCCCCGGCATTGTTGACCGTAAATCGGTTCATCAGCCGATGGCCACCGGCCTCAAGGCGATCGATTCCATGGTTCCAATCGGGCGAGGTCAGCGCGAGCTGATCATCGGTGACCGTCAGACCGGCAAAACTGCCGTTGCCATCGACACGATCATCAACCAGAAGGGTGGCGACGTTGTCTGTATTTATGTTGCTATCGGCCAGAAGCGTTCCACCGTTGCCCAGGTCGTTTCAAAACTGACCGAGCACGGCGCCATGGATTACACCATCGTCGTTGCCGCAACCGCTTCCGAGTCTGCACCTCTACAGTTCATCGCTCCATACACCGGCGTTACCATGGGTGAATTCTTCCGCGACAGCGGCAGACATGCCCTGATCATCTATGACGATCTTTCCAAGCAGGCCGTTGCCTATCGTCAGCTGTCACTGCTGCTTCGCCGTCCGCCAGGACGTGAGGCCTATCCGGGTGACGTTTTCTATCTGCACAGCCGTCTTCTGGAGCGCGCCTGTAAACTTTCCGACGATCGTGGCGCAGGGTCACTGACCGCGCTGCCGATTATCGAAACCCAGGCGGGTGACGTTTCCGCATACATCCCGACCAACGTTATTTCCATTACCGACGGCCAGATCTATCTGGAGTCCGACCTGTTCTTCTCCGGCGTTCGTCCGGCCATCAACGTCGGCCTTTCGGTGTCGCGTGTTGGTGGTTCCGCCCAGACCAAGTCCATGAAACAGGTTGCCGGTACACTGCGTCTTGACCTGGCCCAGTACCGTGAAATGGCCGCATTTGCCCAGTTTGGGTCCGATCTGGACAGAGCAACTCAGATGCAGCTGGAGCGTGGTGTCCGTCTGGTCGAGATCCTCAAGCAGCCGCAGTATCGTCCGATTCCGAACGAAAAGCAGGTTCTGGTTATCTTTGCAGCCAATAACGGCTTTCTTGATGAATACCCGGTATCGGCTCTCAGAAAGTACGAAGTCGAGCTGTATGCATTCTTCGACAACCGTCAGGCTGAACTTCTTGCCGAACTTCGCGACAAGAAAGCCATTGATGACGATATGAAAGGGCGCATCATTGCTGCTCTGGGGCAGTTGAAGAAGGAATTTACCGCGTAAACAAGGACGGTTTGAGATATGGCAAGCCTTAAAAGCATTAAAAA
>CAIOXL010000014.1 GCA_903862245.1 uncultured Geobacteraceae bacterium
ATCAGCAGCACGGCAACTGCGGCTGATACGGAGATAAGAATGTTATACATCAGGAATTCCTTTCATATTGGGGCAACGGGAGTCAGCTTTTGGCTTCTGCCGGAACCATCTCCCCGTTCTTTTCGGTGAATTTTGCGATAATAATGCGTCGGCCCGGCTTGAGGGCAACTTTTGTTTTCAGGTTGTTCCAGGCGGAGAGCAGTGTGCTGGATACGTTGAACCGCTTTGCCAGAGAGTTGAGAGTGTCGCCCTGTTTCACCGTATAATATTTTGCGAATCCCTTGCCGACTGCGGCTGCCGGTTGCTCTGTCAGACCTTCATGGCTGAAATCCACAGTCTGTTTGACCGGTATGAGGAGCGATTTTCCCGCAATGCGACTTTTTGTATCCAGGCCGTTCAACTCTGCCAGTATCCCGGGTGAAGTGCCGAATCGACGGGCCACGCTTTTGAGCGAATCCTTTTTCCGTGCCTGGTAGCGGCTGTATAAAACACGTTCGGTGAAGCGCTGATCTTCGGGAATCTTTGCATACTCCGCTTCAAACTGTGCTTTGCTCCCTTTGGGAATTTTCAGCTGGTAGCCGGGATAGTTGGGAGGGGTGCACCAGTGGCGCAGGTCCGGGTTGAGTTCCTTGATCGACTCGTAGGTCGTGCCGGCAAGCTTTGCCGCCAGATCCAGATTGGTGCGCGAAGGTATCTCTACCGTGTCATACTCAATCGGTGTCAGGTAGGCGATGTCGGTGAAGCCGTAGCGGGCCGGGTCTTTGGCGATTATGGCAGCGGCCAGCAGTTTGGGGACATACTCCTTGGTTTCCCGTTTCAAATAGGTCCCGCGGGAAATCTCCCAGAAATCACTGGTGTTGTACATGTTGATGGCGCGGAGAATCTTGTTCTCTCCGGCGTTGTAGCCGGCAGTCGCCAGGTACCAGTCACCCTTGAACAAGCCGTACAGCTCTTTCAGGTAGAGCGCGGCGGCGGTAGTCGCTTTGACCGGATTCTTCCGCTCGTCAATCCATTGATCAATCCTCAACGCGTACCGCCGCCCGGTTCCGGAAACGAACTGCCAGGGGCCCACCGCATTGGCCCAGGATCGGGCATGCATCTGGAAACCGCTCTCGATCATGGCAACATACACCAGATCCTCCGGCATTCCTTCGCGCCTCAGGAGCTCCTTCATCATCGGGATATAGCGGGAAGAACGTGAAAGCCAGCGGGAAAACGATGGTTTTCCGCCGGTCTGGAATTGATACAGAAAATATTCCACCTGACTGTTCAGGGTCAACGGAATGTCGGAAGCCGGCAGGTCTACATCGGGCAGATCGAGATCTTCTTCGGCATTGCCCGAGTCGCGCAGCTCTTCAAGGGAAAAAAGTGCTGCTACGTGGGTGCCTGCATCGGATTCAGATGCAGCCTGGTCGTCGTCGGCAACCAGAGCGGGAGGTTCTACCGCTCCGAGCATTGGTGCCGTCGGTCGGGTCAACTCGGCAAGGAGCGGCTGAATCGGCTCTGTTGCGGCGGCCGGCAGGGCGTAGAGCAATGCAGAAAGAGTGATTGTCACGTATGTAAAGAAACAAAACTTTTTCATAGGCGGGGGAGTATAAAGGAAGCGGCCATTAAAGTCAACGACGCTAAAACCCTTTAAAAACAGAGTGTTGTCTGCTCGTAGCCCGAGAGTTCGGATTGTGCGGTGTGTGACGTTTACGCAGCCCGGATAAAAAAAAGCCCGCCGAGGCGGGCTTTTCAGATTTCGTCAGGGTGGCTTTTATTGTGCAGAAGTGCGCTCTCTCTGCATAGCTTCACGGCCCGCCTCAATCGCGGATGCCAAAACGGACTTCTTCTCAGCGAAGGTTTCCTTGCCGTCGTCCACGGCAGTTTTAATCTTTTCCTGCGCTTCTTTTGCGTACTCTTTGATTTTGTCCACGGCGTCTTCCGTGAGGTCAAGGATGTTCTCCCGCATTTCACGTCCGCTTTTGGGTGCATACAACAGTGCCAGGCCTGCTCCTATTGCCGCCCCGGCCACAAACGATACCAATACTGTCCCTGCCGATACTTCACATTTGTCAGACATGATTACATTCCTCCCCGTTTTTTTAGATAACGTTCCACGATATATTTTCCTGCCACCTTGGCCCCGGTTGCCCAGAGCGACGTGGTATTGAGAACGCCGGTGACAGCCCCCACCGAGCGGTTGATCGTACTCAGATTGGTTCCTGTTTCCCCCAGAGCGGTCATGAAACGCACAACATCATCGGTATGTTCGGCCACGCCCCCCCCGACAGTTTTCAGTTCCGCGAGCAGTTCGGCCAATTCCTTCAATGTCGGTTTCAGCTCGCCCTGAAGCATCGTTGCCAGTTCTCCGACTGCGGCAGCCGAACGCTTGATCGCCAGAAGAGTCGGGATCAATGTCAGCACCAGGAGGCAGAGCGCACCGCTAATAACTATCAGGACAATTCCGGTAAGTTCCATAATGTATTCTCCAGTAGGATGTTCGGACGCATGGTATAAAAAGTATAGAGCAATTCAGGAAAAATTCAACGTCTAAACAGTATCACCATCCGGCATCAACGTCGCAATTATCTCCTCCACCGCCGAATACGGATTGAGACGGTACTCTCCCATGCCGGTCACAATACGGTCAAGGGAGCCGTTTGCTGCCATACGCTGCAGAGCTTTTTTGAACAGTGTGTCACGCAGGAGGCTCATGAAATGGCGCTGGTTGCGTTCGCGCCGGAAGCTGTCAATGGTGCCGCTGGAGAGAAAAAAGTCGCGGTGGGCAAGAATTTCACTCGTCAGTTCGTCGATGCCGGTACCGCGCGGCGCTTCCGTTTTCATGACTTTCGGGTTCCATCCCCCCTCAAGAGGATGACGCATATCCAACATGGTGCTCAGTTCCCGGGCGGTCCGGTCCGCCCCGTCCCGGTCAGCCTTGTTGACGACAAAAATATCGCCAATTTCGAGAATTCCGGCCTTGATCGCCTGAATATCATCGCCGAGCCCCGGCACCATGACGACGCAGGTGGTATGTGCTTCCTTGACGATGTCAACTTCATCCTGACCGACACCGACCGTTTCAATAATGATGATGTCCATCCCCAGTGCATCCATGACCAGAGCGACATCCGAGGTCGAGCGTGACAGTCCGCCAAGTGCCCCCCGTGTGGCCAGACTGCGGATGAATACCCCTTCGTCGCAGGAGTGGCGGTTCATGCGGATGCGGTCACCCAGAATTGCGCCGCCGGTAAAGGGGCTGGTGGGGTCGATGGCGACAACGCCGACTTTTTTCCCCCGTGCGCGGAATGAGGCGGTCAGCTGGTCGACCAGCGTTGATTTGCCGGCCCCCGGCGGGCCGGTTATGCCGATGATATAGGCGTCTCCGGTGCGGGGATAGAGCTGTTTCAGGGCGTCAACCGCTTCCGGGCGGCTATCGTCGATGTCGCGCATCAGCCGGGCGGCGGCGCGGATATTTCCTTCTAACACCTGTTCTGCAAGGGACATGGCAATACCTGCTGTTGGAGTAATGGTGGGGCGGGCGAATCTCTACGGCTTACTGCTGTTTTAATTACAGGAACGCGGTAGTTCAGTCTCCCAGCCGTTTACCCGGGACAAGATAATTTCTGATGTAGTCGGTTACCGCCTCTTCCACCGGGGTAACTGCATCCAGATAGCCGGCCGAACGGATTCGGGATGTATCGGCACAGGTCAGATACTGATAGGTGGAGCGGATCGATTCCGGCATGTCGATGTACTCGATAGTAACCGGGCGCTCCATGGCGTTGAAGACGGCCCGGGCCAGACGGTTCCAGCTGACGGTTGTGCCGCCGCCCACGTTGAAGAGGCCGCTGTCGCTCCTGTTTTGGAGAAAGTGAAGTGTCATGGCTGCGGCGTCTTTGACGTAGACGAAGTCACGCAGCTGCTCGCCGTCACCATACTCCGGGCGATGTGACTTGAACAGCCGGAGTGTCCCGGTGGCACTGATCTGCTCGTACGCTTTCAGCACGAGAGAGCGCATTTCCCCCTTGTGCTGCTCATTGGGACCGTACACGTTGAAATATTTTATGCCGACAATCCGGTCGAGCAGCCCCTGGCGCAGCGCCCACAGGTCAAAAAGCTGCTTTGAATAGCCGTACATGTTCATCGGCCGGAGCAGGGGGAGCTGACTTTCATCATCAACAAAGCCGTGTTCCCCGTCCCCGTACGTTGCGGCGCTGGAGGCGTAGATAAAGCGGGCATCCGCAGCCAGTGCACAGAGGGCCAGTTTGCGGGAATATTCAAAGTTATTTCTGATCAGATACGTGGCGTCCGGTTCAGTGGTGGCCGAGCAGGCGCCGAGGTGGATAACGGCCTCCAGGCTGCGCCCTTCCGGCAGACGCCCCTTCAGGGAACCGTCATCCAGCATACGCTCAAACGCATCCTTCTCCAGATAATCCATGAAGCGGAGCGGCGCCAGATTGCGCCATTTGCCGGTGTGCCCCAGATGGTCAACGATCAGGATGTCTTCCCTGCCAAGCCGGTTCAAATGCTGAACCACAGCGCTGCCGATAAGCCCTGCTCCTCCGGTGACGATAATCATGGTCTGTTCTCCTGTCTGGTGTGTGCAGTGATTGCCTTCAGCAGTTCACCTTTGCTGCGCGGCAGATATCCATTATCACGAAGATCAATTCCAAGCAAGGAGAGCTGACGGGAAATTTCCGCCACCAGTGGCACCGCCCCCAATTCGTCCTGCACATCCTTCTGCAGGAGGACCTCCCGCGGGGCTCCGTGGGCCAATACCCGTCCTGCGCGCATGACGATCGCCTGGTCTGCCCACCCATAGGCAAAATCAAGATCGTGGGTTGCCACGACGATCGTAATTCCGGAGCCGTGCAGCCGTTCAAGTACGGCCGTAAACTCCTCCTGCATGGTGGCATCCAGGCCGGCCATCGGTTCGTCAAGGACGATGATCTCCGGCTTCATGGCCAGAACCCCGGCGATGCAGACCCGTTTCTTCTGGCCGTAACTCAGGTTGTGCACCGGCTTATCAGCGGCCTCTGTCATTCCTACGGCATGCAGCGCTTCCTCTACCCGTTCCCGCACGTTCTTGTCCGTCAGCCCGAGATTCATGGGGCCGAACGAAACATCCTCCCGTACGCTGGCTGAAAAGAGCTGACTGTCCGGGTTCTGGAATACCAGACCGACCCGTGAGCGGAGCATCCGCAGGCCGTTCCGGCTGTAATCAAGGGGAGTTCCTTCCCACTGGAGCTGTCCGGCGGAAGGGCGCAGGATGCCGTTCAGGTGCAGAAACATGGTCGTCTTGCCGGCGCCGTTGGCACCCAGGACGGCGGTCCGGGCACCGCGGCGGATCGTCAGGGAACAGCTGCTGAGGGCGTGTGTGCCGTCAGGATAACTATACGAAACATCCGCAAGGCTCAAGATGGCAGATATCATGGCAGGGTCACCGCCAGAATAATCAGGAGAAGACCGGAAACAGCCGCACCGGAGACGGCCCGGGCCGGGTTTGGATAATCGGGACCCAGAAAGCGGAGCGCACCGTCATTGTTCCGAGCCAGTGCGGCCAGCTGCAGTACCTGACTCCGTTGCCAGACCTGGACTGACAGGTTGGCGACCAGCCCCCCCAGCGAACGGAGGGAGAGCGTAAAGGTGGCATATCCGAGGCGTGCCGATTGGGCGGTGATGGTTTCATGCACCGCTTCAGACATGACAAAGAGTGTACGGTAGCAGAGGGTCATCAGGTCGAGCAGGGTGTCCGGCAGTCTGCAGCGGCGCAGCAGGGAAACAATGTCTACGAGTGGTGTTGTCAGCGCCAGAAAGAGCAGCGCGGTCAGGCAGGCCAGCGAACGGCAGGATACTTGTGCGATACGGGGCAGTTCTGCTCCTGCCAGGTGGGCGGACAGCCCGCCGGTTGAGCCGCCGAAGTCAAGCGAAACCACCAGTGACAGGCCGCTCGCCAGAAGAAAGAGAAGCGCCGGGGTTGCAACCCGCAGATACCGGAGTACGGGGACTCCGGCGCCCAGAATTGTTGCGGCTGACAGGATCAGCGCTACCAGCAGTGCAGTCCGGGGGGAGCCTGCTGCAAAGGCTGCGGCCATGCCGCAGAATGAAAACAGCCCTTTGGCGGCGGGGGGGGCCTGCCGCCAGCGGTTTGTATAGGCTGACAGTTCGGTCAGCACCGGGTTTCCGTATCGGTCTCACGACGCATCCTGGCCCGCGTAGTGGAAACGCCAAAATAATAACCGATAAATCCGGCCCCCAGGGCGGCCTGCAGAGCAAAAAGGAGGGAACCTATTTCACCGCCCTGTTGAGTCATCAGCGGTTTAGCCCACGGTTTATAGGCGGGAGAGATGTTCTGCGCCAGATCCTTTGCCTTGTCATCGGTGCCGCTGAATTGTGCCGCCTGCGAGCCCTCGGGTCCTGAAGGGGCCCTTTTTGCCGTCCAGAGCGGTAGTGCCGCCAGTGCCACTACTGCAATCAACAGCAGTATGTTCTGATAGCGTTTCATGCCTCTGCAGGCTGTGCTGCGGTTATTTTCATTTCCTGAAGTTCTCTGGCATTGTAGCGAAGCAGCGAATTCATCACCACAACCGTCAGAAGCCCTTCGATGATCGCCAGCGGTATCTGGGTGAAGGCGAAAACTCCGGAAAATTTGATGAAAGAGGCAAAAAAACCGCCGATCGGATCAGGAAACGCCAGGGCCAGTTGTGCCGAGGTGGTGATGTAGGTCAGCAGGTCAGCCAGTGAGGCGGCGATGAAGATTGACAGTCCGAAGGGGAGTTTCAGCGCTTTGGCAAGCCGGAAGATGGCAGCAGCGGCAAATGGTCCCACAATCGCCATGGAGAAGATGTTTGCGCCGAGGGTCGTCAGGCCGCCGTGGGCCAGCAGTATCGCCTGGAACAGCAGTACAACTGCGCCGATGGGGGCCATGGCCGTCGGGCCGAACAAGACCGCCCCCAGGCCGGTGCCGGTTGGATGCGAACTGCTGCCGGTGACGGATGGCAGTTTCAGGGCGGAGAGGACAAAGGTGAAGGCGGCAGCAACACCCAGCAGCATCCGCCGCTCAGGATTTTCCCGCACGCTTTTTTTGATGGTGTACAGCCCGTAGCCGACGAACGGTGCGGCAGCCAAACTCCAGCCGACAGCATGTGTTACCGGCAAAAAACCTTCCATAATATGCATGGTGCATCTCCTGACTGTTCTGCGGAACACAAAAAAAAGTCCGCATCTGCGAAGGCAGAATGCGGACTTTTCGTATTTAAAGTCACATTACGTCTGTTCCACGTTCCCGGTCCCCCGGGGAAAGCTAGTGGTAAGGATCAATGGCAGGTCTTCTGGCTCACGAATCATCCTCCAGGCGCCTTCCCGGCTTTTCGGCCAGTGACGTAATGCCCTTTGTCATCGTTTACAGCGGCGGGTCCGCGGGGGATTTACACCCCTCTTCCCTATCAAGCCCGTTCGGGCACCGTGATCCGTTATTCAATTGTCATACAACCGTCAGTGAAAATGTACGCTGCTGAGATACCATGCTGTCAGCAGGCTGTCAAGGTGGATTGTTGGCGTGTGGCAATGGGTTATCTGTCTGATTCGGCGACGGTTCCTTCCTGCTGCCTCCTGCGCTTGAGGGCAACGCCGGCCAGCAGCGTAAGGGCCAGAGTCATCATCCCGCCAACTATTCCGGAAACAGTGGTGCCGAACCTGTCTCTACCCGGCTCTTTCACCCGGCCTGGTGCCGCTGATGCGGGCGCTTCTGCTGCTTTCAGTGTATCGGGCCGCTTGAAGGCATAATCGGGCAGCAGGGAGAACTTTTCCTGGAGGCGGGTAAATTTTTTATGAATTTCCTGATCAGGCGTTTTAAGCCCCGGTAGTCCGGTAACGCTCTGTATCGACCATTCCAGGCCGTCAGGATGTTCGGAGGCGAACCAGGATACCACGCCTCCCGTCACGAGCGCCGCCGCCAAAAAATAGAGGGCAACTGTACGGATCCGGTTACCGTCTGTCGGCTGTCCTGATGTGGTACGGTGCAGAACTTCCGGTTTTGCGTTGTATATGAAGGAGATTACAGACGCAGTAACCAGACCCTCTACAATGCCGATCGCCAGATGGATCGGCTGCATGATGGCGATAAAAGGGTAGAATGGGAGTGACGAAATGTCGGAAAAAAACGTTTCAGTAACGACACCGAGGGCACCTAGCTGTAACCCGACCACTGCGGCGGACAGTGATGCAACAGAAATCCTGACGGCGGAGGGGGACCTGCCGATTATTTTTTTGTAGATGAACGGGTAGGTGACGAAAGCCGGGAAAAATCCGATGTTGAAGATGTTGCAGCCCAGGGCCAGCAGGCCGCCATCAGCAAAAAAGAACGCCTGGACAACCAGTACGGAAGCGGTGGTCAGGAAGGCGGCATACGGCCCGAGTAAAATGGAGAGGATCAGGGCGCCGCCGAGATGGCCGCTTGAGCCGGTACCCGGAATGGTGAAATTAACCATCTGCGCTGCGAAGATAAATGCGCCAAGAACCCCCATCAAGGGCACCGTACGGTCATCCTGTCCGGAGCGGATTTTTCTGGAGCTGAAGGCGATGGCGGCGGCCGAAACGGCCCACATTGTCCCGCCAACCGCTGGTGACAGCAGCGCATCTGCCATATGCATACGCGGCGTCCTTTCTGTGTGATGACAAATTTTAATTTCGTAACACGCAGAAAATACAGTAATGATAATCAGGTGTCAATTGCTAAAGCGGGATTGGAGCCTACAGCACTAAAACCCACAGTTTTCCTGATTGCCAGAAGATACCCTTCCCGATATAGTACCCGCAATGTTCACATCTCATATCTATCCCAGGAACCGGGGGAACAGTGATGAAAAAAAGTTTCGTGCTGAGCCTGCTGTTCATGTTGCTGAGTGCCCTATTTTCAGGGGCGGCACCTAACAATGTCATCCTGGCCACCACCACCAGTACCCAGGATTCCGGGCTGCTGGATCTGTTGATTCCGGTTTTCGAAAAAGAGTGCGGCTGCCAGGTGAAGACCATTTCGGTCGGTTCCGGTCAGGCCATGAAGATGGGGGAAAAGGGGGAGGCTGATGTCCTTCTGGTACATTCGCCTGACGCCGAAAAAAAATTCATGGCTGACGGCTTTGGCGTCAGCCGTCGATTGGTGATGCACAACGACTTTGTCGTTGTCGGACCGGTGTCTGATCCGGCACAGGTAAAGGAGTCGGCCAGTTCCGTTGACGCCCTGAAGCGGATTGCCGCACGTGGTTCCCTGTTTGTGTCGCGCGGCGATAACTCCGGTACTCACGCCAAGGAAAAAACGCTCTGGAAAGGAGCGGGAATTGAACCGGACCGGGAGAAATGGTACCAGCAGACCGGCCTGGGCATGGGGCAGACGCTGAATGTTGCGGCGGAAAAGAGGGGGTACGCTCTTACGGACCGTGCCACGTTCCTGGCTCTGAAAAAAAATCTCGGGTTGGCGATCCTGGCTGAAGGGGATAACCGGTTGCTGAATATATATCACGTTATTGAAATCAATCCCGCCAGATGGCCCAGGGTGAACGTTCGAGGGGGCAGGGCTTTTGCTGATTTCATGCTGTCAGGAAAAAGCCAGCAGAGCATCGGCCGCTTCGGGGTTGAAAAGTACGGTGCCCCGCTCTTTTTCCCCGATGCCGGACGTAACCCGGCTTCGCTGGGTCTCTGATGGATCTGATTGTCGAAGGGATACTGACGGCGCTGCAGCTGATCGCCTCTTTCGACGGCGAGGTGGCCGCCGTCACGCTGCTGTCGCTCAAGGTGTCCTGCAGTGCTACTGCGGCAAGCCTTGTTCTTGGCATCCCATCCGGCACCCTGCTGGCACTGGCCAGTTTCCCCGGACGCCGCCTCATAATCAGCATGGTCAATACCGGCATGGGGCTGCCGCCGGTTGTTGTCGGACTCTTTGTGACCATATTCCTCTGGCGCAACGGCCCGCTCGGTTTTCTTGAAATCCTCTACACACCGTCAGCCATGATTCTGGCCCAGGCGGTCATAGCCACGCCGATAGTGACCGGCATCACCATCGCGTCCATCCAGTCGCTCCCGGCTAACCTGAAACTTCAGGTGCTGGCCCTTGGGGCAACCCGCGTTCAGATGGTCTGGATACTGGTCAGGGAGGCGCGCCTGCCGTTGCTGGCCGCCGTAATGGCGGGATTCGGCGGCGTGATTTCCGAGGTGGGGGCTTCACTCATGGTGGGGGGTAATATCAAGGGGCAGACGCGGGTGCTGACGACCGCCACTGTCATGGAAACCGGCAAGGGGAACTTCGATGTGGCGATTGCCCTGTCGCTGATCCTGCTGGCACTGGCCTTTGGCGTCAACTACCTGTTAACGGTAATCCAGCAGCGGGAGCGGCCGCGATGACCATCTTCCTCCAGGTTGAAAATCTCCAAATCCGGCGCGGGGGGGTGCAGGTGCTCGAAATGCCCAGTTTTTCGATGCACGCCGAAGAAAAGGTGGCGATTGTCGGACCGAACGGTGCCGGCAAATCGAGTCTGCTGCTCGGTCTGGCCTGTCTGATTGAACGTGCCGCCGGTACCATCCGTTTTCAGGGGGCAGAGGTGGTACCCCGTACTGAAATGGCGTACCGCCGCAGAATAGCGGTGGTTTTTCAGGACCCGCTGCTCTTTGACACCACGGTTCTTGACAATGTGGCCGAGGGGCTGCGGATACGGGGTAAGGGACGGGATGAAGCGAGAGACAGGGCCCGTGACAGCCTGGAACTCTTCAAGGTAGGCCACCTGGCCGGGCGCTCTGCGCAGAAACTCTCCGGAGGTGAGGCACAGCGGGTGAGTCTCGCACGTGCGTTTGCCGTCCGACCGGAACTGCTCCTGATGGACGAACCCTTTTCCAGTCTTGATCTGCCGACCAGAATAGTGCTGGCGGAGGATCTCGGACGGATCCTGCACGAATCGGGAACGGCGGCAATTATCGCTACGCACGATCGCATTGAAGCATTGCATGTTGTTGATCGTCTAGTGGTTATGGACAGCGGGAAAATTGTTCAGGAAGGCACGCCGAAAGAGGTTATGGCACAGCCGGCCAATCCCTTTGTTGCAGCGTTCAGAAGAACAACCGGGTCAGTGTGACACCGGGAGAGGAACACTTCCATGTTTGAACAAGCCGCCTCGATAATCAGGGATGCAGAACTCTTCGTTGTTACCGCAGGGGCCGGAATGGGAGTTGATTCCGGTCTGCCTGACTTCCGTGGTGATCGGGGGTTCTGGCAGGCATATCCGGCCTATGCGCGGCTGGGACTCTCTTTTGTCGAGTGTGCCAACCCGGAGCATTTTGCCGCAGATCCCGCCTTCGCCTGGGGGTTTTACGGGCACCGCGCCAACCTGTACCGGGATACGAACCCCCATGAGGGTTTTCATATCATCAGGTCGTGGATCGAGCGGAACAGTGCCGATTACTTTGTGGTAACCTCCAATGTTGACGGTCAGTTCCAGAAGGCCGGGTATGCGGAGGAGCAGATTCTGGAAGTACACGGCTCGATTCACCGGCTTCAGTGCCAAACACCGTGCAGTGACCAAATCTGGCGCAACGATGAGGTTGTCCGGGTTGATCAGGGGAGCATGCGGGCCCATCATCCCCTCCCGCGCTGCTCCGGATGCGGCGAGATAAGCCGCCCCAACATCCTCATGTTCGGCGACTATTCATGGCTGCCGGATCGCACACGCATCCAGGGGCATGCCTTTGACCGGTTTCTGGCCGCGCATGCCGACCGGCGTATGGCGGTGATTGAGATGGGTGCGGGAAGCGCCATACCAACCATCCGCGCGACATCAGAGCGCATCGGCTGGAACCTGCAACATGCTACGGTCATCCGCATTAACCCCCGTGAACCGGAGATACAGCGGCCCCATATTTCCCTGCCGTGCAGCGCGCTGGAGGGATTGCACAAGATTGATGCCCTGCTGTAGCCAGCTCTTCCACCCACAATAAAAAAGCCCGGCGCAAGCCGGGCTTTTTTAATGCCTTAATGAAACGAGCGGTTAGATAATGCCGTGGGCAACCATTGCATTGGCCACTTTGATAAAACCGCAGATATTGGCGCCGAGGACGTAATTGCCCGATGCGCCGTACTCTTCGGCTGTTTCAAAACAGTTGCGGTGGATGTTGATCATAATGTCTTCCAGTTTCTTCTCGGTGTACTCGAAGGTCCAGGAATCGCGGCCGGCATTCTGCTGCATCTCAAGTGCTGAGGTGGCTACACCGCCGGCATTGGCAGCTTTGCCGGGGCCGTAGGCAATTTTTGCTTCCAGGAATATTTTTACCCCTTCAGGAGTGGTTGGCATATTAGCGCCTTCGCCGACAGCGATGCAGCCATTTTTTACCAGAGTGGCGGCATCCTTGCCGTTAATCTCATTCTGGGTGGCTGATGGCATGGCGACCTGGCAGGGAATATCCCAGATGTTGCCGCCGGCGATGTACTTGGCGTCTTTATGGACGACGATGTAATCGGAGATGCGGCGGCGTTCGACCTCTTTAAGCCGCTTGATCAGGTCAAGGTCAAGGCCCTTTTCGTGATAAATGACCCCGTTGGAGTCGGAACAGGCGACACATCTTCCGCCCAACTGGTGAATCTTTTCAATGGTATAGATGGCAACATTGCCGGATCCGGAAACCAGGCAGGTCTTGCCTTCAAAGGAATCCTTGCGTGCTTTCAGCATCTCGTTAACAAAGAAGGTGGCTCCATAGCCGGTGGCTTCGGTGCGCACCAAGGACCCTCCCCAGGTGAGGCCTTTGCCGGTGAGTACCCCCGGTTCATACCGGTTGGTGATACGTTTGTACTGGCCGAACATGTACCCGATCTCCCGGCCCCCCACACCGATATCACCGGCTGGAACGTCCGTATGCTCGCCAAGGTGGCGGTACAGTTCCGTCATGAAACTCTGGCAGAAACGCATGACTTCGTCATCGGATTTTCCCTTGGGGTCAAAATCGGAACCGCCCTTGCCGCCGCCGATCGGCAGGCCGGTCAGGGAGTTTTTGAAGATCTGCTCAAAACCGAGAAACTTGATTATTCCCAGATACACGGAAGGATGGAAGCGCAGTCCCCCCTTGTACGGGCCCAGCGAACTGTTGAATTCAACCCGGAAGCCGCGGTTGATATGGACGATGCCCTTGTCATCTTGCCAGGGTACTCTGAAGATGATCTGGCGTTCCGGTTCACAGATACGTTCAATGATCTTCCGTTCCAGGTACTCTGGATGTTTGACTACAACCGGTCCAAGGCATTCCAGAACTTCAAGAACCGCCTGGTGAAACTCGGTCTCGCCCGGGTTCCGTTTAAGAACTTCCTGATACATTCCTTCGATTTTTACGTCTACCTTTGCCATAGCTCCCCCTGCGTGATTATTTATTGGGCTTGGGTAGCACAAAAATGAATCAAATGCAAATCAATTGGGCACTAATGGCTTCTGGTCGCAGATGAAAGCGCTGCTTTGCCTTGTATGTGTGCAAAATGGCCCTGATCGGGGGTATTGGGCGGTAAATCTGCCATAATTGCGCATAAAAATGATGCAGGCAGCCGGGTGTTGGTGGGGGAGGAGGTGCTACCGGAAATGTCCCTGAAGGGTGTTGACATGGGTCGCCGCTTCCCGTTCCAGCAGGCATCCGGTGCGCAGGTCGGTATCTTCGGCGGCGTTGAGGAGCCGCTTTGCTGCGGAAAGTGCCGTCATGGGATGGCTGGCGATCTGTTCGGCATAGGCAACGGTCTTCGGCCAGAATTCATCACAGCTGTGCACTCTGTCCACCAGGCCGATACGCAGGGCGGCAGCAGCGTCGATGGGATCAGAGGTCATGAATATTTCACGGGCGGCGTTTTTCCCGACGATATGCGGCAGTTTCCGGGTGCCGCAGAAGCCGGTTATGATGCCGAGGCGGGCACCGGGATGAGCTATCATAAGGCTTTCACGGGCAATGCGGATGTCGCATGACATGGCCAGATCGCAACCGCCCCCCATGGTGATGCCGTTCAGGGCACCAATGACCGGCTTGGAGCAGGATTCGATCCGGGCAAACAGTGATTGGCCGAGTTCAGCAAAGTGGAAGGCTTCGTCGGGAGAGAAGTGGACCATCTGGCCGATGTCGGCCCCGACAGCGAATGACTCGCCGGGATACCCGCTGAGAACGACGACCTTCACGGCATCATCTTCCTCAATCCGGGTAAAAGCGCGTTTCAGTTCCCTGATGGTGGTAATGGAGAGTTTGTTGAAACGTGAACCGGCGTCGAGCAGAATATACCCGACCCGGTTGACCGTTTCTATGCGGAGCTTTTTATAGGGCATCAGGCCCGGGGCTGAACGTTGGTTTTTACCCAGGCGACGATGTCTTCGGTCGAGGTGCCGGGGGTGAACACTGCACAGATACCGGCCTCCTTCAGGCCGGGAATGTCATCCTCAGGAATGACGCCGCCCCCGAACACCTTGATGTCGTCAACACCTTTTTCCTTGAAGAGCTGCATGACTTTCGGCAGCAGGGTGTTGTGGGCACCGGACAGGATCGAGAGCCCGACGCAGTCCACATCTTCCTGAATGGCGGCTGAAACGATCTGCTCCGGTGTCTGGTGCAGGCCGGTATAAATGACCTCGAATCCGGCGTCACGAAAGGCCCGGGCAATGATTTTTGCGCCACGGTCATGGCCGTCCAGTCCCGGTTTACCGACAAGTACGCGTAATGTTCTTTCAGCCATGGTTGATTCCTCCCGATGATAAAATAGATGGTTTCAATTCAATTTCTACATCTCGATTCCGGTTCTGGCCGGAACCCCCGCTGCATAGTAATGCTTGATTTCCCGCATTTCGGTCACCAGATCCGCCGCTTCGATCACCCGTTCATGGGCATTGCGTCCGGTGAGCACCAGTTCCGTCGTTTCAGGTCTGCGGCTGATAAACTCCAGTACCTGCTTGACATCAATCAGGCCGAAGGCGACGGCGCCGTTGATTTCGTCGCAGATAAACAGGTCAAACTCACCGGACGTCATCAGCTGATCAGCCCGGACGAGCGCTTCCTGCGCCACACGGCGGTCTTCGGTGATATCTTTGGTGTTCACCCACCCCGGTCTGCCGGTCTGGATGATGGTCAGCAGAGGTGCGAGCTTTTCGGCAGCCAGGTGCTCGCCGTAGCGCCCCCCCCCTTTTATGAACTGGAACATGCAGACCTTGAGGCCTCGGCCGACCGCCCGCAGTGCCAGCCCGAGCGCAGCGGTCGTTTTGCCCTTGCCGTCGCCGGTATAGACCTGAACATGTCCCTGCTTCAAAGACATGGCTTATTCTCCCTTGAAAAGTGGCGGGCGTTTATCCAGAAAGGCCTGCATCCCTTCGCGTTGGTCAAAACTTGAAAAACAGAGGGCAAAGGCATCCCGCTCCAGCATGCAGGCGGTGTGCAGATCAATATCGTATCCGGCGTTGACGATTTCACCGCCTATGCGGATAGCGTTCGGGCTACGAGTGCAGATATGTGCCAGCAGCTCTTCTGCCCGGGACAACGCTTCCCCTTCCGGGTAGAGATGGTTTATCAGGCCGATGCGGTAGGCTTCCTCGGCAGACATCAGGTCGCCGCTGAAGATGATCTCTTTCGCCTGTGATTTCCCCACCAGCCGGGCCAGTCGCTGGCTGCCGCCGCAAAACGGGATCAATCCCGCAGCAATGCCCGGAAAGCCAAAAGAGGCCGTACGGGATGCCACGATAAAGTCACACGCAAGAGCCACTTCCAGTCCCAGGCCGGAACATTCCCCCTCGATTGCCGCGATACAGGGTGTGCCGATTTTTTCCAGACTGAACAGTACCTGCTGGCCGAAGCCGGACAGTGCTGCCGCATCCTGGAATGATGCACTCCCCTCAGCCGGACAGCAGCAGAATCCGCTCCCGGTGCCGGTTATAATGAGCCCTTTGACGTCACGATTAGCGCTCAGTGCGGCCGTCTGGCGTTTCAGCGCTTCCAGCAGGTTTTTGGCTGAACTGTTTCGGCCTCCCGGAATAGTCAGGACGGCGGTGCCGTTTGTTTTTGGCTGGATCGTGCAAAGTCTTTCGGGCACTGGGCTCTTCCTGTTACAGTCTGTGATGGAATTTGCGGCGCGACTATAGCAATTCAGCCGTATACGGTCAAGAAAAGCTTTGTCGGGCATAGCCTCACTAAAACGTTGCCGATTGTAAATATGGCGCTATACTGTAACCACTTACATTCCCGGGGAGACCATCGACCATGCATCTGTCCACGCTCATCCGTCAATCCACCCATGCATCCCGTGCTGCCGCAGAAGAAAATGCCGCCTGGCTTCAGCAGCACATGAGCCCCTATTTCTATCAGGCCATGGCAGACGACGAGGGCGCTCTGACCATGCTGGCCCGGGAAATGAAACATCTGCAGGATAACCGTCATCTGATCCTCACCGATCAGGAAAAACGGCTGGTTATCGCCTGCGGCAATCGTCCCGGTTCCCTCTACAGCACTCTGCGCCGGGTCGGAGAACGGGAAATTTCCTATGCCATGTTTTCCCACTCCAATGCGGAAATGCCCGGCACCGGGCACGAGCTGGAGGTGCAGCGTTTTGAGTTTGACCGCCGCCAGAATCATGAAATCGACCTGACGCGGCAGATCGATATACCGGAGGCCCTGGTACGGAAGGTGCGGCAGGAGATGCGCGCGTCCTTCCCCGCGTTTGACTTTAAAAAGTTCGATCGATTGCTGAAGATCCTTTGGCTGAATAACGAAAATTATATTCGCATGTCTCCACCGACCCGGATCGCCTATCTGATCTGGCTCTTTGAGAACGGTAATTCTTCGGGGGGGCTGTTTCTTGATATCGCCCGGGTTCAGCGAGAGGGACGGGACGAAACCCGCGTGCTGTTTGCCGTCGGCAACCCGCCGCAGGAAGAGTTCCTGCTGCAGCTGCTGGAGGTGTTCAACCGTCTGGATGTCGGCATCCGGCGGGCCTACTGCCAGACCATCTCAAACGGTGTCCACCCCTACTTCCTTGGTTCTTTTCTGGTCATCAGCCGCAAGGGTGAGGATATCTCGCCTGAAAGCCCGCTGGCGGCGCGCCTGAAGCGTGAGCTCTGCACGACGCAGATTCTGTCTGTATCTTCGCCGGCCTATCGCCAGTATGTCGTCGAAGGTCTCCTTTCCGGAGAGGATGCTTCACTGGCCAATGCCTGCATCGCGTTCTGTCACACCAGTCTGGCCCACGGTCTGCCGGACCGCTTTGGTCTGGAGGATGTCCAGAGTGCGTTTTATGATCACCCCGAAATGGCACAGCTGATGATCCGTCTTTTCCGGCTGCGCTTTGATCCGGATCTCCCTGACCGGGAGAACCTCTACGCCATCGCCCTTGCTGAAGTTCAGGGCGCTGTTGCGGGGTACAATACCGGGCACCGCTGGCTGGATGATATCAGACGCGCGGTCTACCGCTGCTGCCTGCTGCTGATCACCCACACACTGAAGACCAACTTTTTCGTGGTCGAGAAGCAGGCGCTGGCATTCCGGCTTGATCCGGCATATCTGCGCAAGCTCGGGCCGGAATTCATCGCCGACCTCCCGGAAACGCTCCCGTTCCGCGTGACTTTTTTCTTCAGCCGTTTCGGTGCCGGGTATCACGTCGGATTCTCGGACATCGCCCGCGGCGGCTGGCGTACTGTTATCGCCCGCAGTGCCGATGATTTTATCACCTCGGCCAATACCATTTTCCGTGAAGTTTTTGTGCTGGCCAATACCCAGCAGCTGAAGAACAAGGATATCTACGAGGGGGGCTCGAAGCTGGCGGTTGTTCTGGATGCATCGGATCTGTCACCGGCCGGGTGCGAAGCGGAAAATTACCGGCTCTACAAACTGCAGTACAGTATCGCCAACGCGTTTCTTGATGTGTTCATCACCGAAAACGGGAAAGCCAGAGACCGGCGCGTTGTCGATTACTACGGTGACGACGAGCCGATTGAGATCGGCCCGGATGAAAACATGCATGACGGCATGATCGAAGCGATCGCGGCCCTGTCGAAAAAACGGGGCTATATCCTCGGCGTGGGCATCATGTCCAGCAAGCGCTTCGGCATCAACCACAAAGAGTACGGCGTTACCTCCACCGGCGTGGTGACGTTTGCCGAGATAACCATGGCCGAGACGGCCGGTCTGGACATGCGGCGCGACCGGTTCTCCCTGAAGATGACCGGCGGACCGAACGGCGACGTGGCCGGCAACTCCCTGCGCATACTGCTGGAACGCTGTCCAGGGGTCGAGGTTCGCCTCATACTGGATGGTACGGCGGCGCTGTACGATCCGAACGGCATCAGCAATGACGAATTGCGCCGCATCGTGCTGGCCCATGATCTGGACGCCTTTAACCCGGATTCTCTCGGGGAGGGTGGATATATCGTGTACCGGACCGGGCGGCGTGTGGACGGCCTGAAGGAGTCGCACCATAAAATTTCCCGCAGCGCCGGCGCTCTTCTGGATGAGTGGCTGGACATTGATGACTTCAACCGACTCTATAACAGCCTGGTCTTTACGGTAAAGGCTGACCTGTTCATTCCGGCAGGCGGCCGCCCCGAGACGATTGATAGCGAAAACTGGCGGTTGTTCCTGGATGAGAACGGCGTCCCGTCGTCGGGGGTAATCATAGAGGGGGCCAACTCCTACATCACTCCGGAAGCCCGGGTGCAGCTGCAGAAGAGCGGCGTCGTGCTGATGCGGGACGCTTCGGCCAACAAATGCGGCGTTATTTCATCATCGTACGAGATTATCGCCAACCTGCTGCTTTCAGAGCGTGAATTTATGGAACAGAAGGAGCGTTATGCCGGTGATGTGCTGACCATCCTTGAAAAACGGGCAGCGGACGAGGCGCGCCTGATCCTGCGGCGGCGGGCGGAATCTGACGGAACCCTGCTCTGCAGTGAAATTTCCGAAACCATCAGCCAGAATATCAACGCCCTTTATGCCCGCTTGTTCGAGTTCTTCTCGGCCCGCCCCGAACTCTGTCTGCAGGCTCCGTTCCGGCAGACAATTCTCAGTCATCTGCCGCGCATGCTTCGGGAGTCCGCCGCATACCGGCAGCGGATCAGGAAACTGCCCAGAAAATACCTTTGTGCCATACTGGCGGCGGAGATCGGTTCGTCCCTGGTCTACAGCGGCAGTCGGGATGCGGATTTCGAGGATATGATCCGGCGCCATGTGGCCCGGGTGCTGTAATTTTTTCTTTTATTACGGCGGGTTGTTGTGCTAGAAACATTCTGCCCGTTTCGTTTCACTTATGATGAGACCAAATATAAAGGAGTTTGCCATGTCCACCAACAATGATAATGCTGCTGCCGCTGTGATTGCCTTTGTTTCCGGTGCCGTAATCGGTGCTGCTGCCGCTCTGCTTCTGGCCCCGGCGCCGGGCAGTGAAATACGCGGTAAAATCAGCGATCTGGGGGAAACTGCCGCAGAGCGCATGAGACGCCTTGCCCGTGAAGCCAAGTTCAAAGTATCCCCGAAAACCAAGGGTGCTGGATATGAGTATGATGGTGGCGATGCCTGGATTTAACCGGGCCTGCACCAGATGGAACTGAAATATGGATCAACAGCATTTTTTCTCGACCTCCCGCCGGACCGCCCGGCGGGAGTCATTGCCCCCCCGCCGATTGACAGCGTAGAGTCCCCCGCAGATATACTAGAAGCAGCCCTGGATGCCTGTCACCAGGCCATTTCGTCCTTCACGCCGGGTGATACGGTGGTGATTGTCACGTCGGACATAACACGATACACCGGAAGCGAGCTCTATCTCCCGCTGCTGGTGGAGCGCCTGAACCGCCAGGGGATCGCCGACGGTGACATTGAAATTCTGATCGCCCTCGGTATCCACCGGAAGCAGACCGAACAGGAACACCGGAAGATTCTCGGGCCGCTGTACGGCCGGATACGGGTCACTGATCACGACTGTGACGACCCGGATGCGCTTGTTGACATCGGCACAACGTCGAACGGCATCCGGGTCACCATCAACCGTCGTGCGGTTGAAGCGGATCACCTGATCCTGACCGGCACGATCGGTTTTCATTACTTTGCCGGCTTTGGCGGCGGACGCAAAAGCGTCCTGCCCGGTATTGCAAGTCGCGCGGCCTGCATGGCCAGCCACTTTGCCGTGCTGAATCCGGGAGAGGGGAGCGGGAAAAACCGGTTGGCGGTTACCGGCAATCTGGAGGGGAACCCGGTGCACCGTGCAATGGTTGAAGGGTGTGCCTTTGCGGGTCCGGACTTTATCCTGAATACCGTGCTGTCAGCCGACAAGCGCATCATCGCCGCTTTCAGCGGAGAGTGGCGGGAAGCCCATGAGGCGGGGTGCCGCTATTATCGGCGGCAGTTTGCCTTTCCGCTGGCGGAAAAACGAGATCTGGTAGTTGCTTCCTGCGGCGGTTTCCCGAAGGATATCAACCTGATCCAGGCGCACAAAGCCATGGAATACGGGGTGCAGGCTCTCACAGACGGCGGGGTGCTGATCCTGCTGGCGGAGTGCCGCGACGGCTTCGGCAACGGGACGTTTTTCAACTGGTTCCGCCATAAACGTCTGGACGAGTTTGAAGCGGCACTGCGGGCGGGGTACGAAATCAACGGTCAGACTGCGTACTCGCTGTACCAGAAGGCAGAGCGCTTCCGGATCGTGCTGGTTTCGCGTTTCCCGTCCCCGCAGGTAGAAGCGATGGGAATGATCCCGGCACAGACTCTTGATGAAGCGATGAAGCTGGCGGCCGGGCTCCTTCCGCCGGAGTGGCGCTGCTATCTGATGCCGGAGGCGGGAAGCGTTCTGCCGGTGGCTGCAGAATGAAAATGATTGCCCGTTGTCTGCTTCATTGGTATAGTGCCCGCCTTCGTATTCCAATTCCATTTCAAAGCCCTCTCTTCGTTGGCTCGTCATCGGCTCCTCAACGTACTATCTGTACGCCTCCGTCGCCGATCTCCTCGCCGCCTTGAGATCCTCTGTGAACTGGAACTGGAATTATTACATGGATCAGGAAGTGATGTAATGGAACTACATGAACAGCTCAAATCTCTCGGCTCCGGTGCCACCACGTACAACTATGACAAACCGGATGCCGGTCTGCTGGAAGCGTTTCCAAACCCGTTTGCCCAGCCTGAACTGAACCCCGCCGGGGCAGTGGGGACGCTGCATATCGAGTGTCCTGAATTCACCTGCCTCTGCCCCATGACCGGGCAGCCTGATTTCGGGAAGATTGTTATCGATTATCAGCCTGACCGGCACTGCGTCGAGAGCAAAAGCCTCAAACTGTACCTTGGCTCTTTCAGGATGCACGGCGAGTTTCATGAGGCCGGTGTTAACCGCATCTGCAACGATCTGGTGGCGCTGCTCGACCCGACCTGGCTGACGGTGCGGGGTGAGTTCACTCCGCGCGGCGGAATCCCGTTCTGGCCGACGGCGGAATATCGAAAGAAATAGCAATTCTGCCCCCCTGTGTCATGACAGAGGGGCGCATACACATTTTATTAAGGAGAATCAGCAGTCATGTTTTCTACGTCCGATTTCAAAAAAGGGCTTGTCATCCAGCTGGATGGGGCCCCCTGTCTGATTGTCGATATCACCATCAGTTCACCCACCGCCCGTGGCGCCAACACCATGGTACGGACCAAATACCGCAACCTGATCACCGGCCAGGTGTTGGAAAAAACGTTTCGTTCCGGGGATAAGGTGGATGAGGCCGATTTCGAACGCCATAAAGGGCAGTTCCTGTACGCCGACGGCGGTAACGGGGTATTTATGGATCTGGAAAATTATGAGCAGTTTGAGATGCCGGCTGATGAATTCGAGCCGCTTTCGCTGTATCTGCTTGATGGCACGGAAGTTGTCCTCGGTCTGTTTGAAGGGCGCATGGTCAACGTCGATCTGCCGATGACGGTAGAATTGACCGTTGCAGAAACGCCGCCGGTCATGAAGAATGCGACGGCAACAGCCGAAACAAAAGAAGCGATACTTGAAACCGGGCTGAAGATTCGGGTTCCCCCGTATCTTGACGCCGGTGAAAAAGTCAAAGTTGATACGCGGGACGGGCGTTTCCTTTCCCGGGCATAATTGCCGGAGGTTGGAGCGGAAAGCCCTAAATTGCTTGACAGCCATGCCGGTCTCCTCTATTATCCAACTCCCCTACGGGCCTATAGCTCAGTTGGCTAGAGCCACCGGCTCATAACCGGTTGGTCCCAGGTTCGAGTCCTGGTGGGCCCACCATTTCATTTTTCGAGGGGAATACGCCGGATGCCGGCTAGATATTTGGAAACATTACGTTACCATACCTCACAACGAGAGTGCACACCGCACGGTTGCACTCTTTTTGATTTTAGCCGATGAAAACTCCTAAAACTGCCGACATACTTGGAATCATTAACAAAATAGCTCCTGTGTCGCTGGCAGAAACGTGGGACAATCCCGGACTTCAGGTAGGTGACCCGGCTGCTCAAGTCCACCGGGTGATGGTCGCCCTTGACCCGACCGCCGCTGTCGTTGATTCCGCCATTGCTGCATCCTGCCAACTGCTGGTAACCCATCACCCCCTCATATTCAAACCGCTCACGTCGATCTCAACAGCAACACCGCACGGCGCTCTCATCCAGAAGGCGATTAAAGGGGGGGTGTCCATCATTTCCCTCCACACAAACTATGATATTGCCAGCGGCGGCCTGAACGATCTGCTGGCGGAGAAAATCGGACTTTCAGCCACAGTGCCGCTCAGGGTGACAACCGTGTGCGAGCTGGTAAAACTTACCGTATTCGTTCCGGCTGAAAGCCTTGAGCGGGTGCGTGCGGCGCTGTTCCCGTTTACCGTGCAGCAGGGGAACTATCGTGACTGTTCCTTTGCCGCAGGCGGAGTCGGGACCTTCACCCCGCTTGAGGGGGCCTCACCGTACAGCGGGAGTGTCGGGGTGCCGGCACAGGTCCCGGAAGAGCGGCTTGAGGTCCTGGTGTCGCGGGCAGAGGTGGCACGGGCCGTGAAAGCATTGCTGGGGGCGCACCCGTACGAGGAGCCGGCATTCGATATATTCCCGCTTTTAAATGAGGGGGAAAAACTCGGCCTCGGGCGGATCGGGCGATTGGCTGAACCGGTACCGCTGGCGGAGTATGCCGACCGGCTCAGAAAAGTCCTGTCGGCGCCGACGCTGCGCTATGTGGGAGACCCGGCGGCCAGAATTTCAAAGGTGGCACTCTGCAGCGGGAGTGGCGCATCACTGCTGCGTGATGCGGCCCGATCGGGCGCGGATCTGCTGGTCACCGGTGACGTAAAATACCATGAAGCGCGAGATGCCGAAGATCTGGGCCTGGCTGTAATTGATGCCGGCCATTTCCCGACGGAAATACTAATGGTGCAGGATATAACGGAACGACTTGGCCGTGCGCTTGCGAAGGCCGGCTATACTGAATGCCAGATAACAGCGTGCCAAACGGAACATGATCCGTTTCGAATATAACCGGGAACAGTAAAACCAATCCGTAGCAAGGGAGAGCTATTTTGAAAAAGAAACTGGACATGCTGGAAGAATTACAGGGGATTGATCAGCAGATCGATACCCTTAAGGCGAGTCAGAGCGGCCTGCAGGCTGAACTGAGCGGTATAAACCAGGGGGTGGATGTCGCCCGGGATGAGGTCGCTCTACTCGAAGCAAGCCTGTCAGAGTGTGAGACGGGAAAAACGGAGTTGGAAGCCACCCATGCAGCGGAACTGGAAAATATCACCAGATCCGAAACCAACATGAAAGAGATCAAGACCAACAAAGAGTTCCAGGCGGTTGGCCGCGAAATAACCGCTGCCCGGAAGCAGGTGACTGATATTGAAGAACAGCTGCTGCAGAAAATCGGTCAGCTTGAAACCCTTGCCGGTGAACTTGCCGCAAAAAAAGGCCAGCTTGATGAACTGGTGGTGAACTCCGGCCAGCGGATTGAAGCCAAGCAGGCTGAAATCAGCACAATCCAGTCGGATATCGACTCGGAAACTGAACGTCGGGAGAATGTGGTCAAGGGGCTTCCGGCAAACCTGGTGAAACGGTTTACCACCCTTCGCGAACAGCGTCGCGGACAGGCTCTCGCATTCGCCCGTGACGGCTATTGCATGGGGTGCAATATGCATCTCCCCCCCCAGCTGTATAATAATCTTTACAAGTATGAAGAATTACTGGTCTGTCCCCACTGCCAGAGGATACTGATCCTCAAATTGCAGCAGTAGGGAGCTGTCGGAGTGCGGCACGCGGTGTTCTACGTGCCTTCGGTTTGGTTGAAGTAGTCCAGATGGCCGCCGCCGATTTATTCGGGGGAGGAAAGTCCGGGCTCCACAGGGGATGGCGCTGGATAACGTCCAGCGGGGGTGACCCCAGGGATAAGTGCCACAGAGAGAAGTCCGCCTGCCTCGGCAGGTAAGGGTGAAAGGGTGAGGTAAGAGCTCACCGGGTCCGGCGGTGACGCCGGATGCCAGGTAAACCCCGCCAGGAGCAAGACCAAATAGGGAGGCGTTAAGGGCGACCCGCCCGTGCCTCCGGGTTGGTTGCTTGAGGGTGTCGGTAACGGCATACCCAGATGAATGGCCATCGCCCGGGAAGGGGTAACCCGACCCGGGAACAGAACCCGGCTTACGGACTGCTTCAACCAATTACATAAAAAAACGGACCAAAGAGCAAGGCAGGGTTTGCGTGGACGATACGCAGGTATGGAATTCCGGCATGGCACGCCTCAACAGTTTCCTTGTGAGCCTGCCCGCCGAAACGGCGGAGGCGCTGACGCTGCTGCTGGCCCGCTATGGCAGGGCAAAAAAGGATCTTGCCGCCGTTGTTGCGGCTGTCGACGCCGCTGCCGTCTGTTGTGAATGCCGGGGGCAATGCTGTCTGAACGGCAAGTACCGGATGAATGTATGTGATGCCCTGGCCTGTCTTGCAGCGCAAACTGCACCAACAGTAGATTTCACCCGGAAACCGGTCTGCCCGTACGGCACCGCTGCCGGCTGCACCATGGAGCCCGGGCTGCGGCCGGCGGACTGTATTTTGTTTCTCTGTGACGGCATTGACCGGAAGTTGTCACCCCATGACAGGCTGCTCTGTGCAGAGCTGGAGCAGATACTGCGTGAGTTCATCCGCGAAGCTTCACGCCTGACCGGTGAACAGGTGGGAACACCGCTGCTGCTCTGGGCGGAGAAACAGAACACGTCATCAAAATTCATGGTGCAAAGGCAGGCATAATGGCGACAGTTCACGATCTGGTACTTATTCATGTAGACAACAAAGCCGGTTTTTACGCACGTGTAGAGGAGATCGAGCCGGACGTCAAGCCCGGCTGGTGGCAGGTAAAACTGCTGGTGCTCTCCTCGCCGCTGCAGGTTTTTACCTGGATTCTGGACGAATTTCAGATTGATGGTGCCGACTTCACCATGGGGGGAACACCGCTGCGCCTGGAGCTGATCGTCTCTCCGGTTGAACTGGAGCGTATTGAGGCGGAGAACGCTGAGAAGGAACGTGCGCAGAAAATACGTCCGGAGGGGGGGGGACCCAAGGTGATTTCCCTCCAGGACCGGCGAAAAAAATAAATCACGAAAACAGTTCAACAGGCGGTTTCTTACCGGGTTACCTTGTACATCAAAGGAGAATGAGACATGTTTTTTCCACAGTTCCGCGCCCGCAGAATACGAGGGAGTGCAACCTTTCGCCGCATGGTCAGCGAGACGACCCTTTCGGTCAACGACCTTATCTATCCGATGTTTTCAGCCTTCGGCACCGGGATAAAAAAAGAAATATCCTCCATGCCCGGTATCTATCAGCAATCCATTGAGAATATCGTTGCCGAGGCCAAAGAGGTTCGGGATCTGGGGATTCCGGCTGTGCTGCTGTTCGGTATTCCGGAGAGAAAAGATGCGGTCGGCAGTGACGCCTATTCCGATACCGGCATCATTCAGGAGACGATCCGTGCGCTGAAAAAAAATGTGCCGGGGCTGGCGGTCATTACTGATGTCTGCATGTGTGAGTACACCGACCACGGCCACTGCGGAATTATCAAAAACGGTGATGTGGACAATGATTCGACACTGGACCTGCTGGCGCGGGAAGCGCTTTCCCATGTGCAGGCCGGGGCTGACATGGTGGCGCCGTCGGATATGATGGACGGCCGGGTTGGGGCCATTCGCGATACGCTTGACGAACATGGCTATGACGCGATACCGATCATGAGCTATGCGGTGAAATATGCGTCCGGCTACTACGGCCCGTTTCGGGAAGCGGCAGAATCAACGCCCCAGTTCGGCGATCGCCGCAGCTACCAGATGGATCCGGCCAACCGCCGGGAAGCGCTGCGGGAAGCCGCCTCTGATATTGACGAAGGGGCTGACATCATCATGGTGAAGCCGGGGCTGCCGTACCTTGATATCCTGCGCGACCTGCGCAATGAATTTGATCTGCCGCTGGCGGTCTACAATGTCTCCGGGGAATACAGTATGGTTAAGGGTGCTGCTGAGCGGGGGTGGATCGATGAGGAGCGGGTGGTGATGGAGACAATGACCGCTTTCAAACGGGCCGGGGCAGATATCATCATAACCTACCATGCCAAGGATGTGGCACGGTGGTTGGCTAACTAACTAATCTATTTGGTTTTCGGCGGCCTGTCCAGATACCGGGGCAGGTCGCCGCGCACTTCAACAACAGGTCCGTCTTCCAACTCCTCTGATCCTCCGCTGTCATCTTCGTACTCATCTTCTCCTGCCGCCCATTCGTACAGTTTCTGAGAATCCAGCAGCACCGGTTTTAGCGGCGTTTCGAACACCCGCAGCTGCATCTTTTCGTCAAACAGGCCAATGCAGCCATGTGATGCAGGGCGGCCCGGCAGATCACGGGCATGAAGCCAGTACGAAACGTTGTCAGAGTCGACATGAAAGCGCAGGGCATTATCCATCGGGTACTGCTCTTCGTCGTCGGCTGTTTTATAGAGTGATGAGGTGTGGTGCCGATCGCGGGTGGTGATTCTGAAGATGCCGGTGGGGGTTTCGGTGGTTGCTTTGCCGGTGGCGGCCGGTGCTGAAAACACCAGCTTGCCGTATTCATAGGCACCCATCCACTGCTCGGTCACATCCACCAGTATGTATTTCTCGTGGCGGGCGGCCGGCTGATAAAACTTCGCCATCGGTGTGTAACTGCGGATATCGTCCATGTTGTCCGGGACTTTGATGGTGGTGCCGGGGTATGCGTGGCGGCGGTCAAGGCGGTTGAAGCGCGCGACCAGAATCCAATCCTGCCCGAAGAGCGACTCAAGCGATTGATTCGGCTGGATAAACAGGGGGTGCCATTTGATATTCTTCAGGCTTGGATACTCTACCCGGGAGAGATCCTCTCTGGCCTTATCCTCTGGTGACGCCGCCGGGTCTCCGGTCATGGACGGCATCTGCAGCAGGGATATACCGACTAAGATAGCGGTGCAGAGCGACACCAGAACTATTTTGTGCGAAAGCCGCATTCGGCTGCTGCGCATGGGATTAATCCTCTTAATGAGATAGGTAGGCGGCATCATAGTCATTTGTGACCCACTATTCAACCGTTGTCATCAGTACGGTGGAAATTTCTGGTATCACGGGGGAACAGATGCTAAATTGCCGGCCGCGGTGCTGTTCATTGACCAACAGGGGGTTGCATGGTGGAAGCAGATCTGATGCACACGTACAACCAGTTTGCCAGCGACAACTACGCCGGGATCTGCCCGGAGGCGTGGAGAGCAATGCAGGAAGCCAACTGCGGGTTTGTCCCTTCCTACGGCGATGACCTCTGGACGGAGCGCGCCTGCGAGCATCTGCGCCAGGTGTTTGAAACAGAGTGCCAGGTGTTCTTTGTCTTTAACGGTACGGCGGCCAATTCCCTGGCGCTGGCATCGCTCTGCCGTTCCTACCACAGTGTCATCTGCCATGAGCTGGCCCATGCCGAGACCGATGAGTGCGGGGCGCCGGAGTTCTTTTCCAACGGTACCAAACTGCTCCATGTGAACGGTCCGGACGGCAAGTTTGATCTGGCCGAGGTTGAACGGGTCATTACCCGCCGGAGTGATATCCATTACCCCCGGCCGAAAGTATTGAGCCTGACCCAGGCGACAGAAGTCGGCACCGTGTACACACCGGATGAAATCGGGGCAGCCAGTGAGCTTGCCAAACGACATGGTCTGCGGGTGCAGATGGATGGCGCCCGGTTTGCCAACGCGGTTGTTTCACTGAATGTTGCTCCTGCCGAGTTGACCTGGCGGGCCGGGGTTGACGTGCTCTGTCTGGGAGGGGCGAAAAACGGCATGGCTGTCGGTGAAGCGGTGGTGTTCTTTGATCGTGAACTGGCCCATGAATTTGATTACCGCTGCAAACAGGCGGGGCAGCTGGCATCAAAAATGCGCTTTATTTCGGCTCCCTGGATCGGCATGCTGGAAGGGGGCGCCTGGTTGAACAACGCCCGTCATGCCAACGGCTGTGCGGCACTGCTTGAACAGCACCTGGCGGCAATTGACGGCATCAGTATCATGTATCCACGGCAGGCGAACTCGGTGTTCGTCGAAATGCCGGAGGCGGTGGCTACAGCCCTCCGCCAAGCCGGCTGGCACTTCTACTCATTTATTGGTTCCGGTGGCGCGCGCTTCATGTGCTCGTGGCAGACTACGGATCGTGATGTACTTCAGTTGTCGGAGGCGGTACGAACGGCCTCTTCCGCTGCTGGTCGGGCACCGGGAGGTACGGTATGATAAAAACGGCAACGTTTGAGTCTCTGCTTAATGACGCACATCCGGATGATGAGGGGGGATACAGCTTCACTCTGGAAGGGAAAACATACCGTATCCGGGTCAGGGATGATGTGAAAAAAATTGCAGAGGATCATGGCTACATAATCATCTACTGACCGCTCGGAAGGTCATAAATCAAGGTCCACTCCTGTTGCCATGGGGTGGACTTTTTTTATGGGGAGGGGCGCTGCTTGTCCGGCATGGCGGAAATATGGTTGCCATGGAACATTGGTCTTACCGCTTTTAACTTTTCCTAAATTATACCGGTACAGTACTATTGCCTTGCATTTTATGCATCGATTGTGTAAAGAATGGCGAAACACACTGTATCAGCGTATCTTTTGCATTGTACCATTGTTCTGTTATACCGGAAATATCGTCGTTATTTTTACTTAAACTAAACAGGTGGTCAGTGAAAAAGAAAAAAATGATCATATCCCAGGAGACGATGGACGTTGACTTTGTGCGCAAAGTCGAGGCTCTCTCCGACACATCGGTCCGGCGCTGTTTCCAGTGCGGCAAATGTTCTGCCGGCTGCCCGATGGCAACGTTCATGGAGCATCCGCCGAATCGCGTTGTCCGGCTGCTGCAGCTTGGCCAATGGCGCCGGATTATCGAAGGGAGGTCAATCTGGTACTGCGCCTCCTGCGAAACCTGCTCCACCCGCTGTCCCAACAAAGTTCACCTGGCGTCAATCATGGACGCGCTGCGTAAGCTTTCCTGGGATGCCGATGGTCCCTCCAAGGAAAGCTACGTCCAGCTGGCCAACAAACTGTTCCTGCAGAATATCCGCACCTATGGCCGTCAGTATGAAATGCGCCTTGCCGCCGTGTTCAACGTCAAATCGGGGCAGTTTCTGAAAGATCTCATGCTCGGTCCCAAGCTGCTCGCCAAGGGCAAGCTGAAGATGTTCCACAGCAAAAACAAAAACCTGTCCGAAATCGAGAAGATCTTCAGCCGCATTGAAGAAATGCGCAAAAACGGCAAAGCGTTGTAAGGCAATTTTGTATTTTGGATTTTGAATTCTTGATTGACGGCAATTCAAAATTCAGCATTCAAAATTCAAAATTGAACTCAAGGATTTTGGGTATCATCAATGACAAACGATCTTAAATACTCCTACTACCCCGGCTGCTCGCTGCACGCCTCGGCCGGTGAATACGACCTCTCCACCCGTGAGCTCTTCAAGCACCTGGGGATCGGCCTCACCGAAATACCGGACTGGTTCTGCTGCGGCGCCACCCCGGCCCACAATGTGGATGAGCTCCTGTCACTTTCCCTTTGTGCCAAGAATCTGGAGCTGGCCGACAGTATCGAAGGGGACGTGGCAGTCGCCTGTGCCGCCTGTTTTTCCCGGCTCAAGACCGCTCAGCATATCCTTGGTGAGAACGACGTCAAACGGAAGCAGGTTGAAACCGCCCTGGACGCCCCGTTGAAACTTGACGGCAATGTGAAACATCTGCTGGAGATTCTGGCGAAAGATCTGGGGCTGGAGCGGCTGGCCGCCTCGGTCAACAAGCCGCTGACCGGGCTCAAAGTCGCCTGCTACTACGGCTGTCTGCTGACCCGTCCGACCGATGTACCGAACCTTGACTGTGCCGAAGCACCGACCATCATGGAGAAGATCATCGAAGCGGTCGGTGCCGAAACCGTACCCTGGACGCACCGCCTGGAATGCTGCGGTGCCAACTTCACCCTTTCACGCCCCGGTGTTGTCATACAGCTCACCAATGCCATCCTCGATGCTGCCAAGGCCGCCGGCGCCGACTGCATCATGGTTGGCTGCCCGCTCTGCCACGGCAACCTGGACATCCGCCAGAAAGAAATAGAGAAAGTGTACAGCACCAGTTATGACCTGCCGGTGTTCTACCTCACCCAACTGGTGGGACTCTCCGTCGGCCTGTCACCCGAAAACCTGGGATTGGGCGCGATGATCGTCAGCCCGTTTCCGCTCCTGACTGAGAAAAAGCTGATGGAAACATCACTGCTGGACAGCCAGGTATCTCTCCCGGGAATCAGGTAACCAATAAAGGAATAACCGATGTCACGAATAGGCGTATTCATCTGCCATTGCGGCGAGAACATATCCAGAACTGTTGACGTTGAACGGGTCGCCCGGGAAGTGGGCTTGCTCCCCGGCGTATCCTTCTCCACCGACTACAAGTACATGTGCTCCGACCCGGGGCAGAACCTGCTGAAAAATGCCATTCAGGAACAGAAGCTGACGCACATCGTCGTGGCCGCCTGCTCCCCCCGCATGCACGAGAAAACCTTCCGCAAGGCGGTGGAAGCGGCCGGTCTGAACCCCTTCCTCTGCGAAATGGCCAATATCCGCGAGCACTGCTCCTGGGTCCATGAAAACAAGGAGGAGGCTACGGTCAAGGCGGTGGAGATCGTCGGCATGATGGTGGAGCGGATCAAGAAAAACCGGGTCCTTCCGGGCATTACCGTGCCGGTCACCAAGCGCTCCCTCGTCATCGGCGGCGGCATCGCCGGGATTCAGGCGGCCCTGGATATTGCCGACTGCGGCCACGAAGTCATCCTCGTCGAGCGGGAACCCTCCATCGGTGGGCACATGGCGCAGCTGTCCGAAACTTTCCCGACCCTGGACTGCTCCCAGTGCATCATGACCCCCAAGATGGTGGATGTGGCCAACCACCCCAAGATCACCCTGCATACCTTCTCGGAAATCGAACTGGTGGAAGGGTATATCGGCAACTTCCAGGTCACCATCAAGAAAAAAGCCCGCTCCGTGGATGAGGATAAATGCACCGGCTGCGGTGTCTGCATGACCAAGTGCCCCCAGAAAAAAATACCCAACAAATTTGACCAGAACATCGGCCTGCGCACCGCCATCTACGTCCCGTTTCCCCAGGCGGTACCGAATACGCCGGTTATCGACCGTGCCAACTGCACCTGGTTCAAAACCGGCAAATGCGGGGTCTGCCAGAAGGTCTGCGGTCCCGGCGCGGTGGATTTCGAACAGGAGGACCGCCTGATCGTCGAAGCGGTGGGCGCCATCGTCGTTGCCACCGGGTTTGACCTGTACACTATCGACGAAAAGCCGAAAGGCTCCGCCATCAAGGGGTACGGCGAATTCGGTCACGGCAAGATTCCGGACGTCATCGACGGCATGACCTTTGAACGCCTCGCCTCGGCCTCCGGCCCCACCGGCGGTAAGATTCTCCGCCCCTCCGACGGCAAGGAACCGAAGCAGATTGTCTTCATACAGTGCATCGGCTCGCGGGCGAGGGAGAAAGGGATCTCCTACTGTTCCAAGGTCTGCTGCATGTATACCGCCAAACACACCATGCTCTACCACCACAAGGTGCATGACGGCCAAGCCTACGTATTCTTCATGGACGCCCGTACTCCGGGCAAAAGCTATGACGAATTCTGGCGCCGCTCCATCGAAGAGGAAGAAGCGGTGTATATCCGCGGCATGGTTTCCCGCCTGTACCAGAAGGGGGACAAGATCGTTGTCATGGGGAGTGACATCGCCGTCGGCGTTCAGGTGGAAATCGAAGCCGACATGGTTGTCCTGGCCACCGCCATTCAACCGCAGAAAGGGGCTGACACCCTGGCGCAGAAGCTCGGCATCTCCTACGACAAGTACCATTTCTATTCGGAAGCACACGCCAAGCTGCGTCCGGTGGAGTGCGCCACTGCCGGCATCTATCTGGCCGGTGCCTGCCAGGGGCCCAAAGACATCCCCGAAACAGTCTCCCAGGCCAGCGCCGCCGCCGCCAAGGTTATGACCCTGTTCTCCAAAGATCAGCTGGAGCGTGAGCCGATCGTGGCGCGGGTGCGTGAAGCCGGCTGTGTCGGCTGCCTGGCCTGTAAGAAAGTCTGTGCCTATGGCGCAATAGAAGAAAAGGAAATCCGCGATCGTCAGGGCAACCTGATCAAGACCGTTGCCTACGTCAACCCCGGTGTCTGCGCCGGCTGCGGTACCTGCCAGGCCACCTGCCCCTCGAAATGCGTGGAACTGGATGGCTACACCGATGAACAGATCGTTGCCATGATAGAAGCGTTGTAACGTCTATTTTAACACGGAGACACGGAGACACGGAGAACGTCAAAGACAGAAAGCAGGAAGAATACGAAGCTTTTTAAAAAAACAGCTGTAGTTTCTTCTGCATGGTTTTGGTTTTCTCCGTGTCTCCGTGTTGAAAAGGTTTAGTTTTATGCATCCAGAAAAGACAAGCCATACCTTCGAACCCAAAATCATCGCCTTCGTCTGTACCTGGTGCACCTACGCCGGGGCTGACCTGGCCGGTACCAGCCGCATGCAGTACCCGTCCAATGTGCGGGTGCTCAAGTTCCCCTGCACCGGCCGTATTGACCCGGTCTTTATCCTGAAAGCCTTTCAGCAGGGGGCCGATGGAGTGCTGGTGTCAGGCTGCCATCCGGGTGACTGCCACTACATCGCCGGTAACTTCCACGCCCGCAGAAGGTTTGCGGTGTTCCGTAAGCTGCTGGAATTTATCGGTGTTGATCTGAACCGTCTGCAGTTTTCCTGGGTTTCTGCTGCCGAGGGGGGGAAATGGGTCGAGGTCGTCACCGACCTGACCGAGAGGGTGCGTGCCATGGGGCCGATGACGGAGTTCAAGGAACTGGCTCTGGAAGAGCAGTGGTCCGGGGTCATCGACACACCGGAATTGAAAGAAGCGTTTAGCCAAATCTGATTAAACACAGAGACACAGAGACACAGAGAAAACCAAGAAGAGGCAAGACAATCATAGAGGAAATACAAACGTAGAGACAAAAACGATCTTCAGATAATAACCTAATTCTTTTTCAGGTTTTCTCGGTGTCTCTGGTACGCCAGGCCAAGCCTGGTTGATCTATCTGACTGAAAAGTGTCAGACATATAAATTGCTCGTTCAATATGTAGTCGCGGTCTGTCACGGGAGGGTAACCAAACGTGGGGAGTAAG
>CAIOXL010000015.1 GCA_903862245.1 uncultured Geobacteraceae bacterium
AGAGTCAAAATCCGAGATAAAAATCCAAATGGTAGCAGAGCAGACGCGGTTTAGTTCAACAACAGTTTATGCGGTGGTTCCGCTGACGCTACACACCGCATAAACTCTTAATTCGTTGTCAGTGAAGTCGGTGGTGGTGCCGGACATCCGGAATTGCTGGTGTTCTCGCCAACCGTCAACAAAAACGCCGTCGGCGTCGGCAGCAACCTCTATCTGAGCTTCAACCAACCTGTTGTTGCCGGCACCGGCTCAATCACCCTGAGCAACGGCGCCGGTGATAGTCGCTCGATTTCAGTTGCCGACGCGACGCAGGTCACGATTAGCGGTAAGGTGGTAAAAATTAATCCAACCGCCGATCTGATTGCCGGTACTACCTATAGCGTGACTTACCCTGCCGGCCTGTTCAAGGATGCTCTTGGCAATAATGCGCCCGCCGTCTCCGACACTGCCGTTATGAACTTCACAGTAGCAGGTATAACGGACACCACGGCTCCAACGCTCTCCAGCAGTGTCCCGGTGGCCGGTGCCACCGGCATCACCAGCAGCCGCGTGATACTGACTTTCAGTGAGCCGGTTATCGCCGGTAGCGGCAACATTGTCATCAGTAACGGCACCGACACACGGACGATTGCGACAGGTGATACGACACAGGTCACTTTCAGTGGTAACACTGCCAACATTAATCCAAGTGCTGATCTTCAGAAAGGGACCACGTATATCGGGACTATCCCTGCTTTTGTGTTATCCATTTTTTCTCCTTGTGGCTGGCGATGATTAGCAGTATAATTTGGACTATAGGCGTATGATAAGCATAGTTAAGTGCAAATGCAACAAAAATATTTCATATTAGTGTGCATAATTGCAATAGGGAGTTAATTGTGGGACGAGTTGCAAATTATCGTAATAAAATTAATGGGCTGTTGGACGGGCTCGAGCAGAAATTTAATGGATTGTGGGAAGAAGACGATTTAGGCAATATAGGAATACCATATGATAAGGAAGACGATAAATTTCGTTATGAATATTCTCTAAAAGAACTTGAAAAAGTTATCAGACTTTTGGATGCTCTCAAAAGTGTAGGAGTGGACGAAGGCCCTGGTTTCTGTAACAAGATATCTGAGGCTACAGGTTATTCCAGAAATAGAGTGTCAGATATGCTTTCTGGGAATGTTTCCTTAAATCCGAGATTTATAAAAGCTATTTGTGTCGCATTTGGAACTTCAGATGAGTATATTTCAGATAATAAGGGTCAAAAAGCTTTAACTCCCATTGTTAGCGATAGCTATGCTATGAAAGAGGCTATTCGAATTCTTTCAAGTATGAGTGAACCTGAAAGATTTAGAGCTGTAGCTATGCTGATGGAAATGCTTCAGCAGGAATAATCGACAGTACAGAGGTTGACACTAGGCTGGATATATATGTCTGTTTTAATGAGTAAATTTTTTGAAGACTACGACCAGTCAGCCTGAAATCAGAATAGTCCGCACGTCTCTCAAACTTCAATTTCCCATCATAAACATCGCTATAATAGTATTAATGCATGTTTTCTCCTTCAATCTATTATAAATACTATCTCAATATAATATTTCTTGATTTATCAAGATATTTGTGGAATGATATCTCCCGGGTGATATTTTTACTTCCGAGGATTGTATTATGTCAAAATCCGTAATCCCGCTTCCCGTACCGGAACCGCAACAACTGCTTGACGCGGCAACGCTGGGTAAATTTGTTCGTGCGAGAAGGACACAGGCCGGCATGACCATACATGAAGCTGCCGCCTTTTGCGGTGTCGCCGTCGGTACCATGAGCAAGCTGGAAACCGCCGGTGGTGACGTGAAGTTGAGCAGCATCCTGACGGTCTGCTCCATGCTGGGGGTCACAATCAATATCGAGGCCCGGGAGGGATAATGTCTATGTATCTCACGATAGATCTCAATCGCAGACATCTCGGGAAGATCCTCCTTGAAGAGAAGAGCGAACAATATGGTCTGGAGTATGCTCAGTCGTGGCAAAACGGGGGAGGTTTTCCCGTATCACCACATCTGAAACCGGGCGAATGTGCCTCCGAATCGTTAAAACGGTTTCTTGCCAATTTGCTGCCGGAAGGGAGGTGGCTCGAAGAGCTTGCTATCTCCAGCCACATATCGCGAGCCAACATTTTCGGGTTGGTCGCTGCCATCGGAGCAGAGACGACTGGAGCGTTGACGTTCAGGATGGGGGATGAGCCTGAGGGTGGGCTGCCGACAAGCTTCCGGCCAGTGACGTCCGACGAGCTTGCAGAGCGCATCAGACAACGCCAGAACCTATCGATAGCGTTATGGGACGGAAAACCGCGACTCTCGGTCGCAGGCGTACAGGATAAACTGCCGCTGCTCATCCGGGCGGATGGACAGATGGGGTTTGGCGAAGGGGAACTGGCCTCGACTCATATCTTGAAGTTCGGCACTGCCCGCGCCTTGCACCTGGTGATCAACGAATTTATATGTATGCAACTGGCAAAGGGTATGAAGCTGCCGGTTGCGGAGGTTTCCCTTGCCCGTTTTGGTGAGCCGGTGCTGATAGTAAGACGCTTCGATCGTGAGTTGACCGGTGATACTGTTGTCCGCCGGCACCTGATCGACGGTTGCCAGATGTTGGATCTGCCTCCGACCTACAAATACGAGCGTCCCTTTGGCAAGGGTGGAGATGCCGCCGTCATCAGATCGGGAGCCAACCTGCCGGACCTCTTTGCCTCCTGCCGGCTATGCCGGGTTCCCGCTGCCGCCATGAGGGATATGCTTAATTGGGTTTTGCTCCAGCTCCTGATTGGTAACAGTGATGCCCATGGTAAAAACATCTCTTTCTTCGTCGGGTCGGCAGGCATCGATATGGCTCCTGCCTATGACCTGCTCAATCTCGACATGTACGCCGCCGAATATGACCGTGATTTTTCCATGGCGATCGGCGATGCCTTTGCTCCAGAGGATATTTCGCCATGGGAGCTGGCGGAGATGTGTGAGAGGTGCGGCCTGCAGAAACGCCTTGTTGCCAAAACGTTCATGACAATGTCCGAAAAGCTGCTCAAAGCGATGGATGAAGTCGATCTGTCAGGCCTGCTATCCGGCGAGGAAACCGAATTTGCCGGAGAACTGCTCGACAAGATCAGGAAGAATGTGGAGCGTTATTTGCCGTATGCGAAACAACTGCCGAAGACTGAGGTGTAATGCGGATCGTTCCCATCGGGTGAAACTGGAGGCAGTTTCCGGTTGAAACATTTCTGACAATAGAATGCATTGACAGAAAAACGATTACGGTTTTTTGACTAGTAGTCCGACTGCTGCCGCTTTGTGTTCTGGTCCCAAATGAGCATATCTCAGTGTCATTTTGATGTCGCTGTGTCCCAACAGTTCCCGTACTGTGTTCAAGTCAACTCCGGCCATTACAAGTTGGCTGGCAAAATGATGCCTCATGTCATGCCAGCGGAAGTGGTCAATGGTGGCCATCTTTAATAACGATTGCCAAGATCTCTTAGTGTGGTTGAATTGATCATTTTTCTTGCCTGGGAAAACGACTT
The DNA here is from genome assembly GCA_903862245.1 of uncultured Geobacteraceae bacterium. Classification (GTDB taxonomy): domain Bacteria; phylum Desulfobacterota; class Desulfuromonadia; order Geobacterales; family Pseudopelobacteraceae; genus JACRCG01. Next base: position 3,557 of record CAIOXL010000015.1, read on the forward strand.
CTCCTTCAGTCTGCTTTTGCCAATTTTTCAGTGCTGCTAAAGCCAATTCATTCAGCGGGATGTGTCTTGTTACACTGCTCTTAGCTTCCTCCCCACGGACGGTAGCAATTTTTCGCTTGAAATCGATATCTTTCCAACGAAGACTGAAAACTTCACCACGTCTCATGCCGGTATTCAATGATAGTATCACCATCGGTTTCAGATGGTCCACATACTCGATTTCCTTCAGGTCTGAAAGCAGTTTATAGCCGCGGACTCGACGCCATTCATTGGCGCTGTCCCGTTCGCTCCGAATCGTTGCCTCCCTGGAGTCAAGCGCTTTGAGCAGTCGCGTTTCTTCCTTGCTGTCGAGGAAGCGGATAATGGGATTTTTGTCAATCTTTAGTGGCTTGACTTTGTTGGCGAGAGGATGAACTTGCAGATACTCCCATTCCACAGCACGGGAGAGGGCAGCACGCAGATTGGCCAGATCACGGTTAATACTTGCTGGCGAAAGTCCTGACTTCAGCTTGTTTGTTCGCCATTGTTCGATAATCCGGGGACTGATTTCATGCAGTTTTTCTTCCATCAAGTCGGGAAAGCAGTATTTGAGCCTTGACTCTGTTTCGGCGCCGGTTTTTAAGTTCTGAATCAGCCATGGGGAATATACTTGTTCAAGGTATTCTCTGAGGGTGCTGACCTGCGGTTTGCTATCATTTGGGACGCTGCCGTCTTTTACTGACCGGAGAATCTTTTCCGCTTTATCTCGGGCTTGGGCGGGTGTATATAATGTATGCCTTCCAATGACAGTTCGAGTCTGTTTTCCCTCTGGCAGTCGATAACGGACAAGATATGTTTTTGCACCCGGAAGGATCTCTCCGCTTTTTGAGACAGTATCAGGATATATTTTCAGGGTGAAACCCTTCAGTTTCGTATCGTATATTTCGAAGGTCTTTCTTTTTGAATTAACCTTGCAGCTACGAAGAAGTTCAACACCGATGTTTTCTCTCATATCATCCTCTATGTTTCAGGGAGCACTCATGGAGCACATTTTGAATATACCACAGGGGGTTTTGATGTACAACAAAACACAGAGTATATAGCTTAAATATCTAATATAAAAGATGTAAATGTTCATAGTTGTATCTTGTGGTATACGGAGTTTAGCTATAAATTCGCACTCCTAAGGAAGGGGCCGGTCGTTCGAATCGACTCGGGGACGCCATAATATCAGGGGGTTACAGGCTGGTGCTGTAACCTCTTTTTGTTTGAGTGACCTTTTGAGTGACCTTTTTGCCAAAAGTGAAACAACCAGAAGGCGGCATGGGTGACATTCCTGCTCGTGGATTATTATGGCGCACGAAATATACTGGACTTTAGAGTTACAGCGCCACCTTTCCGCCGTAAAGGCGGGGCGTGTGGCGGTTAATTCAATCCGTGGAACTACTATCACTTACTCCTCCCATCGATCCGTAAACGCCTATATATCCAGCGGTAGTTGCCGCTTTTACAAATCCATCATCGTTAAGACCGCTGCCGGAGCCGTAAATTCGTGCAGTGGAGTCATGGCTAAAGGCAGAATCTTCCTCCACCAGGGTAGGCTCACTGATTCCCGGCTTCTGTACGGTATAAGATTGAGGTTTCGATAAAAAAAACATATATTGGAAAACGGCACAGAAAACCGCTATACCTGCAAACGTGTAGAATGCCATTAACATAGCCGAAGCAGCGAGCAGAGTGCAGGCGAAGACCCAGTGCCCTGCTGATGCGTTCCATGTTTTAACTTCCTCTGGGTGGACGTTTGTAGATAGTCGCTTTAAAGTATTTCTTCGGGATTGGAAATTATAAGATTGGATTGACAAGATAGCGGGGATTGTTGGATTATTTGGCCTTCACAAGAGGCCATTTTTTTGAATAGAGCGGGCGGAGAGTTTTGCAGAACT
>CAIOXL010000016.1 GCA_903862245.1 uncultured Geobacteraceae bacterium
AACAGGGGAAATGTACCACAAAACAAGCAGCGAATCAAGGAAAAAATCACATATAACTAAATAATATTAGATACTTATGTTAACTTTGACCTTTGTGCGAGGGCATCATGTTTTACTCTTATAAAAAATAAACCGTTTTATTGCAACTTTTTTTTCGAAGAAACGGAAATAAATTTAAATCTATTTTTCAGAGTCCTGTGAAAGAATTTTTTTTGTTATCTAACAGATTTATTTTTTTCTTTTTTTTGGATTTCATCTTTTTCAGTGTTTCCCGAACCCGTTTTTCAGCTCTCAAAATCAGAGTACGATGACTGCCTTCGACCAACCCCTCAAGAGGACTCCGCTGAACGTACCTGCCATCGGGTTGCATATCCCAGGAAGAGCGCTGATCAGCAAGATGCGTGTCGAATATTAACCCCAACTCTTTCGCTAATTCCGGCGGCCCCACCGGGCAAAGAATTTCAACCCGGGCCTCCAGATTACGCTTCATTGCGTCGGCAGAGGCGATAAAGTATTCGTCCGCACCGCCATTACGGAAATAATAAATTCGGGCATGCTCGAGGAATCTGCCAACCACGCTGACCACTCTGATATTCTCGGAGAGACCTGCAATCCCCGGCCGCAGACGACAGGTATCGCGAACAACCAAATCAACCGTTACCCCTGCCATGGAAGCCCGGTATAATGCCCGCACTACATCACCATCTTCCAGTGCGTTTATCTTGAACCGAATTAATCCTTCCCCGCCAGCGCGGTGAATAATAATCTCATGTTCTATTTTGTCAAGCAATGTTTTTTTCAGCATCCGTGGCGCCAGGGCGAGACGTGAATATTTACGTTTGAGCAGAAAGCCGGTCGTAAGAAAATTGAACAGTTCGGTGACATCCTCCGCGATCTCCTGATCGCAGGTAAGTATCCCCACATCGGAGTACAGGCGGGCCGTATCAGCATGGTAATTGCCGGTTCCGATGTGCAGATAGCGCCGCAGTCCGTTATAATCCTGCCGCACCACCATGATGACCTTGCAGTGGGTTTTCAGACCGACAACACCGTAGGTAACGTGAACCCCCGCTTCCTCCATGCGCTCCGCCAGGCTGATATTGGTCGCCTCGTCAAAACGGGCCTTCAGCTCGACCACTACCGCAACCTGCTTGCCGTTGTGGGCTGCCAGGATCAGGGCATCGATGATGCGGCTTTGGCGGGAGGTGCGGTAAAGGGTCATCTTGATTCCGCGCACTTTGGGATCGGTCGCCGCCTCGCGCAGAAAACGCTCGACCGAGGTGGAGAACGATTCGTACGGGTGCTGCAGTAAAATAGCGCCGGCCTCGCGGATAATATGAAAAATATTGCGCTGCGACTGCAGTTGCGGATGATCGACCGGGTGGTGCGGGGGGTCATGCAGGCGCGGAAAATCGAGCTGCGTCAATTCAAGAAGATCACGCTGGGCGAGGAGCCCGGGGACTTCAAACACATCCGTCGCCTCATCCAGTTCCAGCTCTGCGGCCAGCCGGCCACGATGTACCGGGTCCATGCCGCTGCCGATCTCCAGCCGCACGATCGGGGCAAACTTCCGCTCCTTCAGCTCCGATTCGATCATCTCCATCAGGTCGTCGGCTTCTTCTTCATCCTTTTCCGTATTGGCGTTCCTCGTCACCCGGAACAGCTCACATGACACCACCTCCATGCCGGGAAAGAGCATATCCAGGTTGTTCATCATGACCTCTTCCAGACGAATGAAATGTTCCCCCTTGCCGATTCTGATAAAGCGGGGGGTTCCGGCGTTGACCGGCACCTTGATCCGCACCAGCGAACTCTGCCGCCCCCTTGCGTAGCGCAGCGACACCAGAAGATTAAGGGACAGGTTTGAAATAAAGGGAAACGGGTGGGCGGGATCGATTGATTGTGGTGTCAGGAGCGGAAAGATATTCGAATAATAAAACTCCCTCAGCAGCTTCTTTTCCTTTGGGGTCAACTCGTCGTAGCACTCGATCAGGATATTTTTTTCTTCCAGCAGGGCGCGTATTGCAGCGAAAGCCTGCTCCTTGCAAGCTTCCATATCCCGCACTTCAGCATAACATTCTGTCACCTGCTGCCGCGCGGTGCGACCATCAAGCGACAATTCCCGCATACCTGCCCCGATCTGCTGCTTCAAACCGCCGATTCGCTTCATGAAAAATTCATCCAGATTGCCGCTGACGATGGCAATGAATTTGAGCCGTTCCAGCAGCGGCGTGCGCTCATCCTCGGCTTCATGCAGCACGCGGCGATTGAACGACAGCCAGGTCAATTCCCGGTTCAAAAACCATTGGCTGTCGTACAGATCAAACTCCGGGGGGACAGACAGCGGCACCGGAAGCGGCACGACGCACTCCGCCGCCTTCACGGTTTTCTCTTTTTTCAGCTTGGGCGGCTTCGGGACAACAGCATTTTCCGCTCCGCGTTTTATTTTTTTTGGTGCCTGTTTCTTGCCGGACTGGTTCACTTTCACACGCCCTCCTGAAATTCAGAACACATTAACGAATGAGCCGGATTGTATCGTATCCATCTGATTTTGCAACTTGTTTGATCGCCGGTGCGGACGTATTTTCGACCAGCGCTGCATCACGGTTTGCATCCCCACCTGCAACCATGCTACACCATACGGCATGAAACGACTCAACCCGCCACAGCATCGCGCTGTCAAAACCATTGAAGGGGCCCTGCTGATCCTTGCCGGCGCGGGCTCCGGCAAAACCCAGGTGATTACCACCCGAATTGTTCACCTCCTGAAAGAGCAGCGGGTTCCGGCTGAAAACATCCTGGCGGTAACGTTTACCAACAAGGCCGCCCGGGAAATGAACGAACGGGTGGGCGGCATGGCCGGCGCTCTGGCCAAAGGCATCGTCATTTCCACCTTCCATTCACTCGGCGTCCGTATTCTGCGGCGTGACATCCGGGCGCTCGGTTTTAAGCCCAACTTTTCCATCTACTCCACCTCCGATCAGGCCGGGGTCATCCGCCAGGCCGTTCGCGAACGGGACATCGACCCGAAGAAGATCGATCCGGACCGGATTCTCTGGAAGATCTCCGCCCTGAAAAACCGCCTGATCGGTCCGAAAGAGTTTACCCCGGACCGGCATGACCCGCTGGAGATTGCCACCGCCGCCGTCTACCCCCGCTATCAGGAACTGCTGAAGGGATTTAACGCCATCGACTTCGACGACATCATCATGCTCGCCGTGCGGCTGCTGCAGACCACCCCGGCTATTCTTGGACACTGGCAGGAGTGCTTTCGCTACATCATGGTGGATGAGTATCAGGACACCAACGCATCGCAATACCTGTTGATTTCGCTGCTGGCACAAAAACATGGCAACATCTGCGTCGTCGGCGACGACGACCAGTCGATCTACGGCTGGCGCGGCGCCGAAGTGCAGAACATCCTCAATTTTGCCCAGGATCATCCCGGCTGCGTAACCATCAAACTGGAGCAGAACTACCGTTCCACCGGAGCCATCCTTGATGCCGCCAACAGTGTCATAAAGAATAATCAGCTGCGGACGGACAAGGCGCTCTGGACAGCCGGCGGCAAGGGGCGGGAAATTGATCTGATTGTGGCGGAGAGCGAAGAGGACGAAGCGAACCGGGTCGTGGAGCAGATCATGCTGGAGCAGTACCGCGAAAAACTGCGCTGGTCCGATCTGGCCATCCTGTATCGTTCCAACGCCCAGAGCCGGGCCTTTGAGGAAAAACTGCGACTGGAGCGGATCCCCTACGTAGTGATCGGGGGGCAGCAGTTTTATGAACGGAAAGAGGTCAAGAATGCCATCGCCTACCTCAAGGTCATCGACAACCCCAGCGACGAGGCGTCACTGCTCCGCATCATCAACTTTCCCCGTCGGGGAATCGGCGACACGACACTGATAAAGCTGAACCAGTGGTCCATGGACCATAACGTGCCGCTGTTTCAAACCATGGAGCGGGCGGGAGAAATCGGGGAAATATCCGCATCGTGCCGGAAGACGGTACTGGGGTTTCACGCCATGATGAAGGAGGTCATGGCCGGTTTCACCAACCACAACATGGGGTCGCAGGTCAATACCCTGTTCAACCGGCTGCGTATCGAAGACGAGCTGTACCGGACCCTCAACGATGCCCCCCAGGCGCGCAAGCGGATTGAAAATATCGAGCAGGTAGTCAACTCGCTCGCCGCCTATGAAGCTCAAAATCCGCGAGGGACGCTGTCGGCATTCCTTGAACGGATTTCGCTCATGGATGAGGACAAGCCGGCCGAGGACGGCACAGAGCATGGCACCAACGCCGTCACCCTGATGTCGCTGCATTCAAGCAAGGGGCTTGAATTCAGCCACGTCTGGCTGGTCGGGATGGAGGAAAACCTGCTGCCGCACAAACGCTCCATTGAAGAGGACCCGACCGTGGCCGAAGAGCGCCGCCTCTGCTATGTCGGCATCACCCGGGCCAGAAAACATCTCACCATCTCCCGCTGCCTGACCCGCCGCAAATACGGCGCGGTGGAAGGGCGCATGCCGAGCCGTTTTCTGGCCGAGATTCCGGAGCACCTGTTGAATGGTGTTGCGACCGGTGGAGGAGACAATAGCGCAGAGCCGGAAGATCTGGCCGCAGATTTTTTTGCACGGATGCTGGCGGAGTAGGGTTCGACTTCTGCTGTCTTGTTTTCCGTATCCCGGCCCGGTTCATTCGGACTTTTTCCCGCCGATAATTTCGTCCACCCGCACCCCGTCCAATGTTTCTTCCACCTGCAGCGCCTCGGCAAGCAGATCAAGTGTGGCACGGTTGGCGCGGAGCAACTCGTCGGCCTGCTGCTCCGCCGTGCTGATAAACGAGGCTATTTCCTGGTCGATGCGCCACGCCATTTCCTCGGAGAAGGTTTTCTCCTCGGCGAGCTTCATCCCCAGAAACGGGTGTTCCTCCCCCCGGCTGAAGGTTACGGCCCCTATTTTTTCGCTCATCCCCCACTGGCAGACCATCTTCTCCGCCAGGTCGGTAACAACTTTCAGATCGCTCTGGGCGCCGGTGGACACCTCGCCGAACACCAGCCGCTCCGCTACCCGCCCCCCCATGGTCACCGTCAGCCGCTTCTCCAGATAGCTCTGGGGATAATGGTGACGATCGTCCTCCGGGAGCTGCTGGGTCACTCCCAGCGCCATGCCATGGGGAATGATCGTCACCTTGTGGATCGGGTCGGTGCCGGGGAGCAGTCTGGCCACCAGGGCGTGTCCCGCCTCATGGTACGCGGTGATCCGCTTCTCTCCGGGCGAAATGAACATCTTCCGCTCCCCCCCCATCAGAATTTTGTCCTTGGCCTTCTCCAGATGCACCATAGTAACCTGGGCAGCATCCTCCCGCGAAGCGAGGATGGCCGCCTCATTCACCAGGTTTTCCAGATCAGCGCCGGTCATTCCCGGCGTACCCCGGGCAACGACCCCCAGATCGATCCCCGCTGCCATGACGATCTTGCGCACATGGACCTGGAGGATTTTTTCGCGGTCGCGCCAGTCGGGGCGCTCGATCACCACATGCCGGTCGAAGCGCCCGGGACGGAGCAACGCCGGATCGAGCACGTCGGGACGGTTCGTGGCGGCCAGAACGATGACTTCTTCGTGCTGGTCAAAACCGTCCATCTCCGACAGCAGCTGATTCAATGTCTGTTCCCGCTCATCATGTCCACCGCCAAAGCCCGCCCCGCGGCTGCGTCCCACCGCATCCAGTTCGTCGATAAAGATGATGCTGGGAGCGGCCTTCTTGGCGTTGGCAAACAGGTCGCGCACCCGGCTGGCACCGACCCCGACGAACATCTCGATGAACTGTGACGCGGAGATACTGAAAAAATTCACCCCCGCCTCTCCCGCCACCGCCCGGGCCAGGAGGGTTTTGCCGGTCCCGGGTGGGCCAACCAGCAGCACCCCCTTTGGCACCTTGCCGCCGATCCGCTCAAACTGCTTCGGCTTGCGCAGGTAGTCAACGATCTCCTTCAGCTCCTGCTTGCTGCTTTCCATGCCGGCCACGTCATCGAACGTCACGGAGATCTTCTTCAGGGGCATATAGGTTTTTGCCCCCGATTTGGCAAAACCGCCCAGCATCCCGCCCGCGCCCTGATTCCGCATGGAACGCAGTCCGACAACCCAGATGGCGATGATGATCAGCCAGGGTGCAAGACTGATCAGCGCAGTGATAAAGAGAGACGACTCCATGGATGTGGCCGTTACCTCGACAGTGTGTGCCGTCAGGTCCGGCATCAGGGTCTGATCGGCAATGGGTGGCAGGACGGTGTTGAACGCGCTGACCTCCCGCACGACGGTTTTCCCCTGGACCTGTTCACTCACCTTGACCTTCGCCCGAAACTCACCTCTGACAGTGGTTCCCTTGATACTGATTTTTTTGACGTTGTCAGCCGCTATTTCGCAGCGGAAACGGCTGTAGCTGATCTCCGCACTCTGGGGTCCTCGCTGGGTAAGGTAGGCAAAATACCCGTTGAATACGATGATGGCCAGCATGATGACAAGTAACTTTTTCCAGAAAGGTTGGGACATGGGAGCAGCCTCGCGCAAAATATGTTTGGTTACTGTAGTTATACCGCCATACAGAAATATGGCAAGGTGCGGCAGGAGATTGATATTACTCGGGTTGAAAACTGTGGTAGCATGCCGCATTATCCGTGGCGAAATTTCATAAAAACCGCATTCATCTGGAGACCCGCATGGCCTCACCGAAAGATACCGCCGCGTACGTCGCAAGCCTGATGGCACTGGACAAAGCAACCCTGCCGGCTGACGGCGGCACACGCTTTAACCGCCTCATTTTCGCCCGCAGCCCCTACCTGCTGCAGCATGCCGAAAATCCGGTCCAGTGGTACGAATGGGGAGCAGCCGCGTTCGACGCCGCCCGCAGAGAGAACCTGCCGATCCTGCTTTCCATCGGTTACGCCACCTGCCACTGGTGTCATGTCATGGCCCATGAATCGTTTGAGGATGATGAGGTTGCCGCCCTGCTGAACCGCCATTACATCTGCATCAAGGTCGACCGGGAGGAGCGCCCCGACATCGACGATTTTTATATGGCCGTAGCCCAGACGCTGACCGGAAGTGGCGGCTGGCCGCTGAACATCTTCATGACCCCGGACAAACAACCGTTCATGGCCATAACCTACCTCCCCAAACGGGGACGGAACGGCATGAGCGGCCTGATGGAACTGCTGGCCAATATCGCCACACTCTGGCGGCAGCGACCGGACATGATTGAAAAGAACTGCCGCGGGATCATGGAAGCTCTGACGGATGCCCGGCAGCGGCGGGAGGATGCAGGTTCCCCGGATGTGACCGCCGCTTCAGGGAAGGCTCTGGCGCAGCTGCAGAAAATTCATGACCGGGAGAATGGCGGGTTTGGCACCGCTCCGAAATTTCCGATGCCGATTTACCTGAGCTGGCTGATTGGCCAGGGGGGTGATGACCGCCCGGAGGTGACGGAGATGGCACTCCGGACCCTGCGGAAGATGCGGGGGGGCGGTATCTGGGACCACCTTGGCGGAGGGCTGCACCGCTATTCCGTTGACAGCAGCTGGCTGGCGCCGCATTTCGAGAAGATGCTGTACGACCAGGCCATGCTGGCCCGGGTGGCAATCGAGGCGTATCTAATATCCGGGGATCGTTTTTTCCGCACCATGACGGAGGAGATTTTCGCCTTTGCCGAGCGGGAGCTGCAAACGGCCGGCGGCGCTTATTGCTCTGCGCTGGATGCCGATTCAGAGGGAATTGAGGGGAAATTCTACCTGTGGGACAAGAGTGAAATTGACGACTGTCTTGGCCCGGACTCTGCTCTGTTCTGTCGCTTCCACGGGGTGACCGGCCGGGGCAATTTCGAGGGGCACACCATCCTTGTCGCTCCGACCTTGCTGGCCGGATTCTGCCGCCGCGAGCGGGTTGACCACATCAGTACCGGAGAGTTGCTGGAGCGGTGCCGCGCAAAACTTCTGGAGCGGAGGGAAGAGCGCATCCGCCCGCTCAGGGATGACAAAATTATCACCTCCTGGAACGGACTGATGATCGGGGCGCTCGCCACCGCAGGAATTGTCTGCGGCGAGCAGGAGTACATTACCAGCGCCGCCCGTGCGGCGCACTTCATCCTCGGCGCTCTCCGCCGTGCCGATGGCAGGCTGCTGCGCAGTTATCTGAACGGAGCATCGGACGTACCGGCTTTTCTGGAGGATTACGCGTTCCTGACCGGCGGACTGCTGGACCTGTATGAGGCGACCCTAGACGAAAAGTGGCTGAATGAAGCACGGCAGTTGGCAGATGAAATGCTGCGCCTGTTCCGTGATCCGGACTCCGGCGAGTTCACCCTGACCGGCCACGATGCGGAGCAGATGCCGGCCCGGGTGTCGTCCGACCACGACGGTGTAACGCCGTCGGCCCTCGGCCGCACCGCCCATGTACTCTACCGCCTGGCATGGATTGACGACCGGCCGGAACTGCGTGAATCGGCGCGCAGGGCGCTGGATGGCATCATGGGTGACATTCAGGACAACCCTCTGGGGCAGTTGGGCGCCCTGCAAACTCTCACGCTGCTGGAAACGGAGCCGACCATCGCCACGTTCGCCGGAGCCACCCATACGGCTGAAGCATTCATCCTTAACGCAGCCCTGCGCAGTCATACCATCAACGCTCTGATCGTCCGGTGTGAAAAACAGGGCGCTCCTCTCTCTGTTACCCTCTGCCTGCCCGGCACCTGTTACCCGGCAGTTTCCACCCCCGGTGAACTTGAGCGACTGTTCCGACAGAATGGCGGAGTGGCCGGGGCAAGGTGACGGGAGCGGTATCCCATGGAATTGTGGTTTGCCAGCGGCTCATCCGTTATGCTATAGCATCAGGTATTCATTCACCCCATCATCAGGAGCTCACAAACCTATGCTGACCGGAAAACAGAAACGCCACCTGCGGGCCCTTGGACATAAACTGAAGCCGCTCATCCAGATCGGCAAAAAAGAGATTGAAGAAGCTCTGGTTGCTGAAACAAATATGTCCCTTGACCATCACGAACTGATCAAGGTGAAACTCCTTGAAAGCTGCATGCTGGACAAACATGAAGCATCAGAAACCCTGGCCGAAGCCTGTCAGGCCGATGTTGCCCAGATTCTGGGCAAAACATTCCTCCTCTACCGCGCGGCAACACCACCCGTAATTGTTCTCCCCAAGGCGGATGCTCCGGTGAAATCAAATCCGGCATGACCATCCGGGCCGTTTTTTTTGACCTTGACGGCACTCTGGTGGATTCTCTGCCGGACCTGACCGATGCGGTCAATCATATCAGGAGCCTCTTTTTCCTACCGCCGCTGACAGAATCGGAGGTGCGCCTGAAAGTCGGCAAGGGGGCACGGCATCTGGTGCAGCAGGCGCTTCCCGACGCGGCAGGCACCGATATTGACCGCGCGCTCACCCTGTTTCTGGACTTCAACAGGGAGCATATCGCCGACAAGAGCCGGCTGTATCCCGGCATTTTGGAAGTACTGCAAGAGCTTGCCGCCCGCGACATCAAGATGGCGGTGATCACCAACAAGAATGAAGAACTGAGCAGGCTTTTGCTGCAGACCCTCGGGGTTTCCCCGTTTTTTGCCGGCATCGCCGGTGGAGACACCTTCCTCGAGAGAAAGCCGTCCCCCCTCCCCTTGCTGTACAGCGCGGCAAACCTGGGTGTGGCTCCGGCGGAGTGCCTCATGGTCGGCGACAGCATCAACGACATTCAAGCAGCACGGCAGGCCGGCATAACCTCAATCGGCTGTACCTGGGGGTATGGCAGTATGGAGGAAGTGAGCGACGCTGACAGCTTTGCCGGGACGCCTTTGGCATTACTCGCGTCACTTGCTGCCGCTTCAGGAAGCGGACCGTGAACGGATGGACCGGCATCATACTCAGGGTTGACCTGACAACCGGAACGTCTACGCGTGAAGAACTCCCCCCCGCCATCCTGGAAGAGTATCTCGGCGGACGCGGGCTGGGTGTCCGCCTGATGCGTGATGCCTTTCAGCTCGATCCGTTCGATCCCCTCATGCCGCTGATCTTCGCCGGCGGCCCGCTCTGCGGCACACCGGCACCGACGTCCGCCCGCCTTTCCGTTGTGTCCCGTTCGCCGTTGACCGGTACGATTTACGACTGTTCCGCCGGGGGACGTTTTGCCTGGCGGCTGAAAGCGGCCGGCGTGGATGCACTTTTCATTACCGGGAAAAGTCCCCGGCCGGTCGTTCTGGCCATTACTCCCGACCGTGTGGAACTGGTGGAAGCGGGTCCGCTCTGGGGGGGGGACATCCCGGCGACGGTGGCGGCACTGAAGGAACGTGGGAGCGTAGCCGCCATCGGCCCGGCCGGAGAAAACGGCGTCCTGTTTGCAAACATCATGATGGGCGAAGGGAATTCGGTCGGCCGCGGCGGCCTGGGCGCGGTTATGGGGAGCAAAAACCTCAAGGCGGTTACGGTACAGGGTCAGGGTACAACCACCATCGCCGACCCGGAACTGTTTGAAACTGCCCGGCAGAGCATCATGCGGCTGTTCAAGGCGTCTCCGGTTATCTTCGGCCCCCTGGGCATCGCTGAATTCGGCACTCCGGTGCTGGTTGACCTGATGGCCCAGCGGCGCATGGCCCCGACTGAAAACTTCCGCAAAACTTTTTTTGAACATTCCGCCAATTATTCCGGGCCGACCATCAAGGATGCCTGCGGTGCCAAGAAAGACGGCTGCTACGGCTGTCCGATCCAGTGCAAGAAATCGTCAACAGCCGGCAAGGCTCTTCCGGAATATGAAACGGTTTCCCATTTCGGCGCCCTGAACAATGTGACGTCACTGCGCGCCATTATTGCGGCGAATGATCTGTGTAATGAGCTGGGCATGGACACCATCACGGCGGCAGCCACTTTGTCGGCCTGGGGGGAGATCAAGGGGAGTTTTCCAACCGCCGGAGAGATCCCGGGGCTGCTGAAGGATCTGGCCCTGCGCCGGGGTGACGGCGCACTGCTCGCACTCGGCTCCCGCCGTCTGGCGGAAACTCTGGGGCAGCCGGGACTGTCCATGAGTGTAAAATCGCTGGAACTGCCGGCATACGACCCGCGCGGGGCATACGGCATGGCGCTGGCCTACTGCACCAGCAACCGGGGCGGCTGTCACCTGCGTGCCTACCCAATCTCTCACGAAATTCTGCGCAAACCGGTCCCGACCGACCGTTTCTCCTTTTCCGGCAAGGCACGTATTATCAGCATTGCGGAAGATACCAACGCCGCCGTCGATTCACTGGTGGCCTGCAAGTTTGCCTTCTTCGGCGCCAGCCTGGAAGAGTACGCCGAGCTGTTGACCGCGATCACCGGCAGGGCATATTCACCGCAGCGACTGAAGGAGATCGGCCGGCGGATCGTGCAGACCGAGCGCTTCTACAACTGTGCCAATGGGTTTACGCGGAGCGATGACAACCTGCCGGAACGGTTCTTCACCGAAGCGGGGAGTAGCGGCGACGGCATTGAAATTCGTCCCATCGACCGGGTGCGCTTCGAAGAGGAACTGGATAAGTACTACCGCATCCGCGGCCTGAACGGCAATGGCTGCTTTGACGACGGAGGTTTTCTGGAGAAGCAGCCGTGAAGCTGTTCGGATGGTTCACAAAGGGTTCACCCCCGCCCGACCCCGGCGGCAACAAGGGAACCGGCATGCTGGGCGAGGAGGTGGCGGCACAGTTCCTGACCTCCCACGGCTACCGGATTCTGGAACGGAACTTCCGCTGCAAGGTGGGTGAAGTGGATATCATCGCCCGTGACCCGAAGGATACGACTCTGGTCTTTGTCGAGGTAAAAACTCGGCGGGGGCTTTCATACGGAGTACCGCAGCTGGCGGTGACCCCGTTCAAGCAGCGCCAGATTTCCAAGGCGGCGCTGACCTGGCTTGGGAAAAATCGCCTGCATGATCACAACGCACGGTTTGACGTAATTGCCATTCTGCTGCATACTGAGCGCCCGCATGCCATCGATCACATCAGAAACGCCTTTGACCTGGCCTATTAAAAGGAGTCGCCATGGATTTCACTGTTGTTCTGGCCCAAATAAAACCGAAGCTCGGCTGCGTTGCCGATAACCTGGCCGCAGTTGGAGAGCGGATAGCAGCGGCGAGGGAAGCCGGAGCCGACCTGATTGTGTTTCCCGAACTGGCACTGTCCGGCTATTTCCTGAAAGATCTTGTGCCTGATGTGGCACTGCGGGTCGATTCCGCAGAAATCCAGCACCTGGTGGAACTTTCCCGGGGTATTTCCATCGCCATCGGTTTTGTGGAAGAGACCGATGACTACCATTTTTTCAATTCGGCGCTGTACCTTGAGGACGGCGCGATCCGCCACCTGCACCGCAAAGTGTATCTGCCGACCTACGGCCTGTTTGACGAGCAGCGCTACCTGGCGCGCGGTGAAGCGTTTCGGGCGTTCGATACCAAGTTCGGGCGTTTCGGCATGCTGATTTGTGAGGACATGTGGCACCTGTCAGCTTCCTATATTCTTGCCATGGACGGCGCCACAACACTGCTCTGCCTTTCCAGCAGCCCCTCTCGCGGCATTGAGGGCGAGTCGCTCGGCTCGGCATTGGCCTGGCAGAAACTGGTGTCGACTACGGCCATGTTTCTCAACTGCCGGGTGCTGTACAGCAACAGGGTCGGCTTTGAAGACGGTGTCAATTTCTGGGGAGGATCGGAATACGTTGCGCCGTCGGGTGAATCAATCGTGCGCGGTGAGCTGCTGGAGGAGGATTTCGTCACCGCCAGAGTCCATGAAGGGGCTCTGCGGCGTGAACGCATTTTTTCACCGATGATGCGCGACGAGAACCTGTTCGTGACGTTGCAGGAACTGCAGCGCATCGCACAGGAAAGGGGGCGGTAATGTCGGAATTACTCGCCAATACGGAGTTATTGAGAAAGCTTCTCGTCGGTTTCGTCCGGGACGAGGTTCGTAAGGTCGGCGTCAGTAAGGTAGTACTGGGGCTTTCGGGCGGCATCGATTCGGCACTGGTGGCGTTTATCGCCGCAGAGGCACTCGGCCCGGAAAATGTCCACGCCATCTGCATGCCTTACAAAACCAGCAATCCGGAGAGCGAACAGCATGCCCGCCTGGTGGCTGAGGCGTGTGGTATCAGATTTTCCGTGGTGCCGATTACCGCCATGGTAGACGCCTATTTCGAGAAGTTCCCTGACGCGGACAACATGCGGCGCGGTAATAAGATGGCCCGTGAACGGATGACGGTTCTTTTTGACCACTCGGCCCTGCTGCGCGCACTCGTTCTCGGCACCAGCAACAAAACAGAACTACTGCTGGGATACGGCACTCTGTACGGCGACATGGCTTCGGCCCTGAATCCGATCGGTGACATTTACAAAAGTCAGGTATGGCAGCTCTCCGCAGCAATGGAAGTGCCCCGTGAAGTTATTGAAAAACAGCCTTCTGCCGATCTCTGGGCCGGCCAGACGGATGAGGAAGAGCTCGGTTTCTCCTACCGTCAGGTTGATGAACTGTTGTTTCGCCTGGTGGATAAGCGCCTGACACGGCAGGAACTGGCGGCAGAGGGTTTTGGCGGTGAGTTTGTCGAAACAATCTACGCCAAGATCCAGAATTCCCACTTCAAGCGGCGTCTGCCGGTTATTGCCAAGGTATCGAACCGGACCATTGACCGCGATTTCAGGTATGCACGGGACTGGGGAAAATGAGGAATAACTCCAACAGCACGCTCGTCTACTCATCTGAAACGGGACGGGTAAAACCGGGAACAGCCGGGAACAAACCGGCTTCCCCCCCGGCAGACGGCATCGTGCGTCTGCGGCGGGAAGTCAAGGGGCGCGGCGGCGGCACCGTTATTGTGATCAGCGGTATCCCCCGTTCTGCGCCGGAGATCAAGGAGCTGGCGGGAATTCTCAAAAAGAAATGCGGTTGTGGCGGTACGGTAAAGGATGGCGTTATCGAAATCCAGGGAGACCACCGTGATGCGCTGTCAACCGAACTACAGGCACGCGGCTTCACGGTGAAACTGGCGGGCGGCTGACAGAACAGGATGTATACCACACGTAACTCAATAATTTCTTGACCTCCCCATGATTATCACCTATCTTTGCAAATCTTTTTATCCCGGAAAACAGTGACCATGAATCAATCGCTTCATGGTTCAAGACAGTTGCGAGAGTGGCGGAATTGGCAGACGCACCAGACTTAGGATCTGGCACCGTAAGGTATAGGAGTTCAAGTCTCCTCTCTCGCACCATCCAGATTTCCCGATGTTTGTTCCAATGTTATTCACATGCAAACATTACATTTCACTATAGAAGAGGATAGCTACCATGCAGGTTCACGTCGAAGACATCAGTCCGGTTCAGAAAAAAATCACGATCGAAATCCCCGCTGAACGGGTTAATGAAGAGATCGAAAAAGCGTATTCGGCAATCCAGAAGAAAGCCAAGCTCCAGGGGTTCCGCCCTGGCAAAGCGCCAATGCAGCTCATCAAGCGGACCTACAGTGACGCCATGCGTGATGATGTCATGCGCCGTTTATATCAGCAGACCCTTTACCAGGCGATGGATGAGCACAAGGTCGAGCCGCTTGATTCCCCAGTTATTGAAAGCGACATCCTTGAAGCGGGCGTCCCGTTTAAATACAGCGCCCTTTTTGAGGTCATGCCGCAGATACTGCTGAACGAATATTCCGGCCTGACGGCACTGAAAGAAACCTATGTTGCCAAGCCGGAAAATGTTGAAAACGAGCTGAAACGGATGCAGGAAAACATGGCTCAGCTAATTCCGCTTGCTGAAGATGCAGCGGTTGAAAACGGCTGCACCGTCTCTGTTGATTACACAATTACGGTGGAGGGATCGCCGGAAGAAAACAGCGGCGCCCAGACCGCAGAGGTTGAAGTCGGTGCCAACCGTCTGATCCCCGGTTTTGAAGAGCAGTTGATCGGACTGAAAGCGGGAGAATCAAAGGAATTCACTCTTGATCTTCCGGCCGGAGGTGACAATGCGGAGCCCACCGGGAAGAAGGGGCTTTTTTCGGTTACCGTAAAGGATGTAAAACGTAAAGAGCTCCCTGAGCTGGACGATGAGTTTGCCCAGCAGTTCGGCGAATTTACCACCATGGATGAACTGCGCGCCAAAATGGTTGAATACCATGATAAAAACGAAAAAGACCGCATTGAAAACGAGTTCAAGGAGCGTGTAATACAGGCTCTTATCAAAAAGAATCCACTTGATGTTCCCGAGTCAATGGTGAAACGTCAGCTGGACCATATGTTCGAAAATCTTAAAAACCGCCTGAAGAGCCAGCAGATGTCGCTGGAAATGATGGGGCTTGACGCAGAAAGTTTCCGCGCACGCTTTCGTGACGACGCTGTTGACAAGGTCAAAGGCGGCCTGCTGTTAATGGCTCTGGTGGAGAAAGAGAATGTGTCGGTATCTGACGAAGACCTGACGGCACATTATGAAAAGATTGCCGCCGGTAATGCGGAGATGCTTGACCGCATCAAGGAATATTACAGTTCCAACCCGAATGCCAAGGGCTCGATCATCTCGGAAATCAAAGAGGACAAGGCAATCTCTCTTCTGATTGAGAGCGCCATTGTCACTGAAGTGACTGCAGAGCAGCTAAAAGCCGCCTGAGGAGAACACCATGTATATCCCAATGGTTGTAGAGCAGAGCGGCAGGGGTGAACGGGCGTATGACATCTATTCTCGTCTGCTTAAAGAGCGGATTATTTTTCTTGGCGGAGCTATTGATGACTCAGTGGCAAACCTTATCATCGCTCAGCTACTGTTCCTTGAAGCTGAAGATCCGGATAAAGACATCCATCTGTACATAAATTCGCCGGGAGGCGTTGTCACCGCAGGTATGGCCATTTTTGATACAATGCGCTACATCAAGGCTCCGGTATCTACCATCTGCGTCGGGCAGGCTGCTTCAATGGGAGCGATCCTGCTGACAGCCGGTGAAAAGGGAAAACGCTACAGCCTCAGCCACTCCAGGATCATGATTCATCAACCCCTGGGCGGTTTCCAGGGTCAAGCGACCGATATCAGCATCCATGCGAAAGAGATTCTACGTATGAAAGATGAGTTGAACGGGATTCTTGCAGAACTGTCAGGTCAGCAAAAAGAAAAGGTTGAAGCCGATACCGAACGTGATTTTTTCATGTCTGCCGAAGATGCAAAAGAATACGGCCTGATAGACGCGATCTTCACCCGTAAGCCGCACACTGGAGACATACTATGAGTCGTCGAGATACCACACAGGAGCACCTTACCTGCTCTTTCTGCGGCAAGAACCAGGATGACGTAAAAAAACTTATTGCCGGGCCGGCCGTATTTATCTGTGATGAATGCATTGAGCTTTGCAATGACATTATTGCAGAAGAGATGAAGCTGGAAGAAACAACCGGGCCGGACATGAAGAAACTGCCCAAACCGCGCGAGATCAAGGATATCCTTGATGAATATGTAATCGGTCAGGAAGTAGCCAAGAAAGTACTTTCCGTCGCGGTATACAATCACTACAAGCGGATTGAATCCGGCGGTAAACCGGGTGATGTGGAAATGCAGAAGAGTAATATTCTGCTGCTCGGCCCAACCGGCTCTGGCAAAACACTTCTTGCTCAGACTCTGGCACGTATCCTTAAAGTACCATTTGCCATGGCAGATGCAACCAACCTTACTGAGGCTGGCTATGTCGGTGAAGATGTCGAAAATATCATTCTCACACTGCTGCAGGCAGCGGATTATGATGTGGAACGGGCCCAGAAAGGGATCGTCTACATCGATGAGATTGACAAGATTGCCCGCAAGTCCGACTCACCTTCGATTACCCGGGACGTTTCCGGCGAAGGGGTTCAGCAGGCACTGCTCAAAATCATAGAAGGTACCATCGCCAGCATACCGCCCAAAGGCGGCAGAAAACACCCGCAGCAGGAATTCATGAAAGTGGACACCACAAATATCCTCTTTATTTGCGGTGGCGCCTTTGCCGGCCTGGAAACAGTGATTCAGCAGCGAATCGGCAAGAAAACTCTTGGTTTTGGTGCTGATATCAAGAAGCGTGACGAGAAGAAACTTGGCGAGCTTCTGAAGAGCCTGACCCCCGAGGACCTTCTGAAATACGGGTACATCCCCGAGTTCATCGGCCGTCTCCCCATGCTTGCCACCCTGACCGAACTGGATGAGGAAGCGTTGGTTCAGATTTTGAAAGAGCCGAGAAATTCGCTGGTGAAGCAGTATCAGAAGCTTTTTGACCTTGAGAAAGTCCGGCTTCGCTTTACTGACGGCTCACTGGTTGCAATCGCTAAGGAAGCTCTTAAACGTAACACCGGAGCACGCGGTCTGCGCGCAATCCTGGAAAATTCAATGCTGGATATAATGTATGAAGTGCCGTCGCAGTTGAACGTTCAGGAAGTTGTGATAAATGAGGATGTCATCTATCACAAAGAAAAACCGATTATCGTCTACGATCAGGAGATGAAAGAGGCAGCCTGACATCATCTTAATTACAGAGTATTTGGTTGATATTATCACGTTAATGATAAAAACAGGCTCAACAGCCCATAATAAGCGTGTTTGCACGAAAAAATACTTGACACAATTTGAGGACATCTGTTAGAAAGTGACTCGATTTGTGTGTTAATAAAAAACCGGAGGTGTAACGTGACAAAAGCAGAATTGATTAGTTCAGTAGCAGAGCAAGCTGGCCTTAAAAAAGTAGAAGCAGAGAAAGCCGTTTCCGCATTTATTGCCAGTGTAACTGCAGCTCTTAAAAGCGGAGACAAGCTGAGCCTCGTCGGTTTCGGTACATTCTCTACTGCTAAGCGTGCTGCCCGTAAAGGTCAGAAT
Organism: uncultured Geobacteraceae bacterium; assembly: GCA_903862245.1. Lineage (GTDB taxonomy): Bacteria > Desulfobacterota > Desulfuromonadia > Geobacterales > Pseudopelobacteraceae > JACRCG01. Next base: position 17,887 of record CAIOXL010000016.1, read on the forward strand.
CCTCAGACCGGTAAAAAAATTGATATTCCTGCTGCAACTGTTCCTAAGTTCAAGCCAGGTAAAACCCTTAAAGAAGCTGTAAACGTTGCTCCTAAAAAGAAAAAATAGTTCTTTGTAAAACTGTTGAGGGGTTGTAGCTCAGTTGGTTAGAGTGCCAGCCTGTCACGCTGGAAGTCGCGGGTTCGAGCCCCGTCAACCCCGCCAGAATACGGGCGAATAGCTCAGCTGGGAGAGCGCCAGCCTTACAAGCTGGATGTCACAGGTTCGATCCCTGTTTCGCCCACCAAAACGAAAGCCTGCCATTTTTTGGCAGGCTTTTTTTATCGAATAACATCCGAGTGCTTTTGCATAATAAGTCGGGGTGATTATGGTACTTGTCACAGGTGCCAACGGATTTATCGGGAAAAAACTTGTGCAGGCTCTTCTGTTACACGGGGTATCGGTCCGCTGTATGGTGAGAACGCCCGATTCCGCCCGATTCCCATCAGGTGTGGAGATGGTTGCTGCTGACCTGCTTAAGCCCGAAACGCTTCCGTCTGCCGTGGCACATATTGATACCGCCTACTATCTTGTTCATTCTATGGGGGGTGGACGGGAAGGATTTGAGCGACGAGACCGGGATGCCGCCAATAATTTCGTCGCCGCGGCGGAAAAGGCAGGGGTCAGACGGGTTATTTACCTCGGAGGATTGGGGGAAACCGGTGAGGGACTTTCAGAACACCTGCGCAGTCGCCTCGAAGTTGCAGAAATCCTCAAGGGGGGCTCCTTTGCCACCACATTTCTGAGAGCGGCCGTTATTATCGGAGCAGGGGGAGCATCCTTCGAACTGGTACGCAGCCTGGTTAAACGCCTGCCGGTCATGATCACGCCGCGATGGGTAAACACCCGGTCCCAACCCATAGCTGCGGAGGACGTGATCTCATATCTGGTGGGTTGTCTCGGCGACGAGCGGACCGCCGGGAAAACTTTTGATATCGGCGGCCCGGACATCATTTCGTACAGAGATATGATGCTCCGTTTTGCAGCGCTCCAGGGGAAACATCTCTGGATTATACCGGTGCCGCTGCTTACTCCGCGACTCTCTTCCTACTGGGTCGCACTGTTCAGCCCGGTCCCCCCATCAGTGTCAATGCCTCTGATTGAGGGGTTGGCTAATGAAGTCGTCTGCAGAGAAGACAGTATCCGCACATTGATTCCTATCCGCCTGACACCGTATGATGAGGCTATTAAACGGGCACTCATGGAAGATGATCGTGACTGACATCGAACGAAAAACCTACCCCAGCTTCAACTCATCCAGGGATAGCCGGTAGCCCGGAAGAAGCTTCTCAAGGAAGTAGACCACCTCGGGAAGGCTGCTGGCAGACAGCTGTTCAAAATGTTCTGCTTCGGCACGGCGGAACTCGTGATTTCCACTCTTTCCTTCCTCAATACATTTCGTCAATGCGGCAATTTTGTCGGCAGCCTTCACCAGCTTTACGTACTCTTCCTGATCATCAAAAAAGAACAACGGCTCGTACTCACTGGCCAACTCAGGCGGCAGCATCGCGAGGAGCTTCCTGCGCGCCGTATCCTCTAGCTGGTGGAATGACTGTTTGAAATCAGGATTGAAATGTTTGACCGGCGTCGGCATATCTCCGGTAAAAATTTCGCTGGCATCATGAAATATTCCGTACAGTGCCGCACGTGAAGCGTCAAGCGTGCCATTAAAATAGGTATTGCGGACCATAGCCAATGCATGCGCAATAACAGCAACATCAAGACTATGTTCCTGAATATTTTCCGGCACGGTGTTGCGCATCAGCCCCCAGCGACTGATGTAGCGCATACGCGATAGAAACGCGAAAAAATCATACTGCTCCGTGGTTGCAGCTTCTTTCATTGTTACACTCTTTCGTACGGCTCAAATAGCCGCTTATATTCGTCCAGCGCGAATCGATCGGTCATACCGGCAATGTAATCACAGACCACTCTATGAAGCCCGAAACGTTCCAGACGCAACTGATATTTCGGCGGGAGCAGATTTGGATAGTGCAGGTATGTTTCGAAAAGACGGGTAATAAAGATTTCTGCTTTTACCCGCATTTTGTCTACCTTGTAATGGCGGTACAGGTTTTGGAACAGAAAGCTCTTGAGCGCCAGATTCTGTTCGGTGATATCATCAGCAAAATGAACCACGGTACGGTTCTGGCACCGAAGATCATCCAGTGAAACTATGCCCAGTTTTTCAATATTCGCTGATGAAGTTGTACAGATATCGGTGATCAGCAAGCCTATCAGCGCACTGATTGTCTGGTAGACGAGACGTTTGTCGTCAATAGCGGGGTGTTTTTTGCGCACACTGGAACAGACCTCGCGCCACAGATCTACCTGTTCCAGCATATCGAGTGTTATGTAACCCGATTTAAGACCGTCATCGATATCATGGTTATTGTATGCAATCTCGTCGGCATAGTTAATTATCTGCCCCTCAATTGAGGGGACTGTGCCCGGAAGGAATTCTGCCATTATTTCGCTGGCGGCATCATACGGTGTTGAATGTTTTATTATTCCTTCGCGCACTTCCCAGGTAAGATTTAGGCCGTTGAATCCCGGATATCTCTCCTCAAGTTCTTCAACAACTCGAAAAGATTGCATATTATGTTCGAATCCGCCAAAACCCTGCATCAGTTTATTCAGAACGGTTTCACCGGTATGCCCGAACGGCGTGTGCCCCAGATCATGGGATAACGCCAGTGCTTCGGTTAGTTCTTCATTTAACCGGAGTTTGCGGGCAATGGCCCTTCCTATCTGCGCGACCTCAAGAGAGTGTGTCAAACGGGTACGATAATAATCTCCTTCATGATTTACAAAGACCTGCGTTTTATACTCAAGCCGCCTGAACGCTGCACAATGAATAATACGATCCCTGTCACGCTCAAATGCCGGACGATTGTCCCGATGCTCTTCCGGGTGTTTTCGGCCACGTGAAGCGGCACTGGTACAGGCGTACCCCGCAAGGTCATTTCGTTCAGTTGACTGATTCATTCATCACCTGTTCTCCACCATGATTTAGGCCGCAAACGCTGCTCAAAGATTGGAACCGTGAGACTTCTTAGAGTGTTGTTTCTTGCCGCTCCCTTTTTTTTTGGCCGTTCCTGCGATCCGTAAGACATCCGGCAACTGCATCTTCCAGACACCTTCCTGATATGTTAGCCTGAATTCGCGGGTAGCCGAGGAGGCGGAACCGGCAGTGCCCTCTAACCCGATTTTGGCATATATCGTTGCTTCCAGGCCGTTTTCATCCACGACCCTGAAGTTTTCCATTTTTTGCCAGCAGCAGGCGGGGCGGGTTGTTGACCCGCGCATTTTTTTCACGAATGTTTCGCGAGAGGTAGTACCACGGGTCGCTAACTGTTCAAAGAGTTGTTCATATCGCCCCGCACGCCAGATATCAAGCGTGTCTGACATCGATTTTTCGATGAGGAATTCTGTTTCAGAAGCACCCCCTGCCCCGGCACCAACCAGAATGAACAGCATTGCAACAGAAGCTGCAAACCAAGACCTGATATCCATAAGCGCACTCCCCCGAAAAAATGAGCGTATCCTAGTGGAAATGACAATTGTGCGCAACTTCTAAAACGGGTTCCTCGACCAGATATTTTATAAGAGATTTTCACGATAATGGAAATGCGGCATTAATTTGAACTGGTGGTGATGTACGGGAGAGAAACGACAAGAGACGCAGGGGCTATGGTTGCAACCACCCGCATCTCTCATCTACTTAACCTAAAGCGTTCTGCCGTCCACCTCTGCGAACAACCGCAGTTTCTGCATCATCACCTCGAATTTGGCCGGTTTCAGTGACTGGGCGCCGTCTGAGGAGGCGTGTTCCGGATCCGGGTGAACCTCGACGATCAATCCGTCAGCACCCGCTGCCGCTGCTGCATAGCACATGGGGGCCACATAATGATGATTACCGGTGCCATGGGAGGGATCGATGATAATCGGCAGATGGGTTTTACCTTTGAGAACCGGAATTGCTGACAAATCAAGAGTGTTGCGAGTCGCGGTTTCAAACGTGCGTATTCCCCGTTCACAGAGGATGACAAGCTGGTTTCCCTCGCTCATGATATATTCGGCACTCATAAGAAGTTCTTGGATCGTCATTGCCATGCCCCGTTTCAGCAACACCGGCTTTCCGAGCTGACCGACTTTCTTCAGCAGCGCGAAGTTTTGTGAATTGCGGGCCCCAATCTGCAGAATATCGGCGTAATCGGCAACCATTTCGGCAGTTTCAGGGTTAATGACCTCCGTTACGAAGGGGAGACCGGTCAGTTCACGTGCCTTGGCCAACAGCCTCAATCCTTCTTCCTCAAGCCCCTGAAAAGAATACGGTGATGTGCGCGGTTTGAATGCGCCACCCCGGAGTATATGAGCACCGGCCTTTTTCACGGCAAGAGCGGATTCAAGAATCTGTTCTTCGCTCTCAACTGAGCAGGGGCCGGCCATTACGATCATCTGTGTGCCGCCAATAACAACGTTGTCACTTATCCGCACCACACTCGACTCCTTTTTCACCTCAAGTGAAGCCAGCTTGTAGGGTTGCAGAATCGGAACAACATTTTCCACACCATGGAGCGACTCCAGAGCCTGCAGAGCTGACTTGCCGCGCTCATCGCCGATTGCCCCGATCACGTCACGCGTGGTTCCATGAATCACATGCGACGTATAGCCCAGCTCTTTGATCCGCCTGAGAACTTCATCCCTGTCTCTTACTGCCGCCCCCGCCTTCATTACTATAATCATTTCCTGATCCTTTCCCACAAACAGCCAAGGCCGGAAGTTCCTCCCGGCCTTGGCTGAACTGAAAACAACAGACAGCAAAAAACCGGGGAGACTCGCGTCTGCCCCGGTTCGTGGTTTGTGTATTAGCTTCCTCGCTTACACCTCTACCCGGGCAGACGGTCTGAAATAAAAACCGTACCAAAAGATAAAATCAAAAGCGATGCGGAAACTGTGTGCGTTCATAGGTAGGTACTTAACCATATGGGCAGCCCTGTTGTCAAGGGGGTAATGATGATGTATGTCCGGCTGAACTTGACTCTCTGCAGAGCCTGTGTTAGCTTTTTCCCTGATATTACAGACAGGGGTACTACATGTTTTTCCCACCATGCGATACATTTTATGCGCTTGCCGAAAAAGGTAATCTGATTCCGGTCTATCGGGAAATCATGGCAGACATGGATACACCCGTATCTGCGTTCAGAAAACTTGACGACGGCCATTTTTCATACCTGCTTGAAAGTATTGAAGGGGGTGAAAAATGGGGGCGCTACAGCTTTCTTGGCTCTGCACCATCGGTGGTCATTCGTTCAAAGGGGAATACGGTTGAAACAATTTCAGACGGAATATCTGTCTGTCAGGAATCGCCAGATCCGCTTGCATGCATAAAAGAGCTACTTGCTCAGTACACGCCGGTTGAGGTTGATGGACTCCCCCGTTTTTTTGGTGGTGCAGTCGGCTATCTTGGCTATGATATGGTTCGACATTTCGAATCGCTTCCGTCGAATAAACCTGCACTGCTTGATGCCTATGATTCGTATTTTCTTATAACAGACTCCATCGTCATTTTCGACACCATGCGTCAAAAAATAAAAGTGGTTTCAAATGCCCACATAACAGCTGACATATCACCAGCCGAGGCATATGCCCGGGCTGTTGAAAAAATAGACGCCATCATTCTCCAGTTGCGTGCTCCGCTGCCACATTCGAAAGGTTCAATTCCGAAAAAGCCGGTTCAATTTATTTCCAACATCTCCCGTACAAGCTTTGAGGATGCGGTCGAGAAAGCTAAAAAATATGTAACGTCGGGCGACATAATTCAGGTTGTACTCTCGCAACGGTTCAGCGGCGAACTCACCGCCGACCCGCTTGATATTTACCGGGTGTTGAGGACGCTCAACCCATCACCGTACATGTTCTTTCTTCGCCTTGACGACACGATAATCGCCGGTGCTTCTCCTGAGGTCATGGTTCGCAAAGAGGGTGAGCAGGTCGAGTTACGCCCGATAGCCGGGACGCGCCCCAGGGGAGCAACACCTACGGACGACGAGAAACTCGCAGAGGAACTGCTTGATGATCCAAAGGAACGTGCAGAGCATGTCATGCTTGTGGATCTTGGCAGAAATGATCTGGGACGCGTCTGCACAACCGGTTCTGTCAGCGTCTCGGAATTAATGCTCATTGAGCGTTACTCTCACGTCATGCATATTGTTTCAAACGTTCAGGGACAATTGCTGCCCGACCGGGATGCCTTTGATCTGGTGAGAGCAACGTTTCCTGCAGGGACCTTGTCTGGCGCACCAAAAATCCGGGCAATGCAGATAATAGACGAGCTTGAACCGGTTCGCCGGGAGGTATATGGGGGGGCGGTCGGCTATTTTTCTTTTTCAGGAAACATGGATCTCGCCATTACAATCCGCACTCTGGTGATTAAGGATGGGAAGGTTCACCTGCAGGCGGGAGCCGGAATAGTCGCCGATTCCGATCCGGCCGCAGAATGGCAGGAAACTGTCAACAAGGGAATGGCTGTCATGCGGGCGGTGGAAATAGCTGAGAGGGGCTTGATATAAAATGCTTTTGATGATTGATAACTATGATTCATTCACATTCAACATTGTCCAATATTTTGCACAACTGGGCGAGAGCGTACAGGTACACCGCAATGACAAAATCTCGCTTGAAGAGATAGAGGCGCTGAATCCCGAGCGACTTGTTATTTCTCCCGGCCCCTGTTCTCCGGAAGAAGCCGGAATTTCAGTTTCAGCAATCAAACACTTTGCCGGAAAAATCCCCATACTTGGGGTCTGCCTCGGGCACCAGTCTATTGGGTACGCATTTGGCGGCAAAGTGCTTCAAAGCGCATCACTCATGCACGGCAAAACTTCGCCTATTTTTCACAACAACCTTGAATTGTTTGCCGATCTGCCGAACCCTTTTCTGGCTACTCGCTATCATTCCTTAATTGTAGACAGCCCTTCGCTCCCGGAGTGTCTGGAAGTAACAGCATGGGTAGAGAATGGTGAAATCATGGGGCTGCGTCACAAAGAACTGCCGATCTGGGGAGTGCAGTTCCATCCTGAATCGATTTTGACTGAACGAGGCATGGACGTATTCAGGAATTTTTTGGTCATAACAGGCCGCTGACTCCCGGGGTCCTCTCGAAACAGTCTGGTATACCGCCATTTTTCCGTTGACTTTTCTTAGCAGTAATTGCTAGAGTGACTATTCAATTAAGAATAAATTCAGGAGGAAGAAGCATGAAGTGTCAGACCGTACTTGCAGGTACCGAGTGTACCTTTTGGGGAAAACAGGGGTGCATATTTCCAGATGGTTCCTGCCAGACTATTGCCGAAAATTGTGAAGGGTGCGAGCGCGTTGTGGCCGGAAGCATTGGCCAGGTCTGTAGCGCATATCCTGCTCCAGCGAAGAAATGGATCGGCGGAATCTGCAACTTTGCCTCCCACGTAAAAATTGAAATCAAGGTTGATGACGCAAAAGTCAACCCGCTCAAGGCATCAAAAAAAGCTGCCGGTGCCAAGAAGAAGAAATAATACCGTTACGTATTGCGATAGTATTAATCAAAGGGGGAATTTCATTCCCCCTTTTTTATTTTCGGAGGTACCCGTATGGCGTTTGCCACCCTCACCTGCCCTTCCTGCAGATCAACTGTCAGACAGTACAAGAACCCGTTCCCTACTGTAGATATAATCATAGAGATGGAAAGTGGCATTATACTGATAGAGAGGAAGAACGAACCGTTGGGGTGGGCTTTGCCGGGGGGATTTGTAGACTATGGTGAGTCACTTGAATCTGCTGCGATTCGGGAGGCGCGGGAAGAAACATCTCTGGAAATTTCAAACCTGCGATTAGTGGGATGCTATTCCGACCCACATCGTGACGCCCGGATGCATACCATTTCAACAGTGTATGCCGCAACGGGACACGGTATTCCTCACGCTGCTGATGATGCGATGAATCTGGCCATCTTCAGCTTGGATTCACTGCCTGGGCAACTCTGTTTTGACCATGCCCGCATCATTGCAGAATATGCAGCGACGAGAGCCCACTGTTAAATACGACCTCACTTCGGAAAACTGTCAGTCCCGTGGTGAGGTAAAATGCAACACCGGAACAGCATCAATCAGACGACATTCAAAACACTTGGTGTAATAAAGCATCAAACCGGCTTGAGCCCCCTGGTCAAGCTGATATGAAATACTATCCCGCCAGTACGCCAGCAATCGGTCCCGCCCCATCCAGTCGATCTCTTTCGTATGTGTCAGAATTTCATCAAGATGGCCGGGTACCGCTTCTTTTGCTTTAATCAACTGGTGTGCCAGATTTTTCAGTTCCGCCCCTTCCGCTACCTCATTTCGACAGAGCCAAAGAGCGAAAACAAACGGGAGACCGGTCCATGTGTGCCACAATTCCCCGAGGTCATACACGAATACATCGGGTTTTTCCAAGGATCTTCGTAACGCTGAATCACCGATAAGAAGAATTGCAGATGAATCACCGTCCATGCAAGTTGAACCTGCACGTGTAACTTCATAGGTGCATGAACAGGAAAATCGCTTGGCAAGAAGTATTTTCAGCAGGTTGACTGAGGTGGCCGATTCGGAACTGAGCAGAATTTTACGGTTATCCAACTGATCAATGGGAACTCTGGAGAAGAGCAGCACGCTTGCGACCGCACCGATGCTCGAAATGGAAAGTTCCGGCATAATTTTGTAGCGCTCAGGGTGATAGGCATATTCAATGGAGGACGAAGGGCACACATCAATTTCACCCTCCAGAAGCATCTGATTCAACTTGGCCGGGACTCCTCGAACAAACTCATACCCCGTACAGGGAAAATATTTTCGCAGCATATGGAACAGCGGAGTACAGTTTGCGTACTCAATTTGGCCGATTTTCAACATCAATGGGTCGCAGAGTACAGCTTATCAGCATCACCCTCAACCACGCGGATGCCCTCGCGCTCCAAAAGTTCGCCAGTCACCTGCCAAAATGTGGTCAGGGCATTGGCATACCCGACAATAGCTTTTATCTGATTGCTTTTGGAAACGGCCAGATCATTTTCCACATCCAACACATCTTTGGTCGTTGCCAAGCCGACCTCATTTTTGCGCATAAACGAACGCAACCGCTCTTCCGCGAATACTTTGCCACGGTCAGTGACTTCTAGCTGTTTATAACCAACGACAACGCCGCGAATCGCAGCCTTGACTTCTTTTGTCGAACTTTCCTCCAAGCTGCGCAACTGCAGGGATGTCTGTTCTGTTTTTAACCTGCTTTTACGATAGTCATTTTCGGCCACGCCGTTCCCAAGCGGATAGTCTAACTTGAGCCCGACACTCCAGACCGGGTAATCAAAGGTGATAACCTTATCAATGTTTCTTTGGTATGCACTATCAAGCCCGGTCAACTGCACTGCGGCTGTCAAATTTAGATCAGGACGAATTTTATTATTCAGGTTTTTTGTCTGGAGCTCGGCAAGTTCCAGATTGCGTTTCTGCTCACGTATATCCGGGCGGTTCAATGCCTTTTGAATTGCATCACTTTCTACGGTAGCAACAAGATCACGCGGCGGGAGATCAGTTGTTTTAAGTTCGCCTACTTTGGCATCCATCTGAAGCAGAAGCCTAAGAACATCAACCTGATCGTTTACAGCCCGCTCAGCATCTATGAGCTCTTTTTCCCTGGTTACTGCACCATATTCTGCGTTGAGCACCTCCATCGCAGGGAGTACCCCGGCTTTGACTCGCGCCTGAGTTTCGGAAAGAATCCGGCGTGCAAGTTCAAGGGAAACCTTTTTTACCTCACGTTCCTCACGCAGACTATAAAGCTTGTAATATTCATTGCGAACCTGGGCAACAGTTGCAAGGAGACGGGAATTGAACCGTTCAAGTGAGGCAAACTTGGAAAACCGGGAAATATTGATGGCAATCTCGGTTGCCTCGCGACCAGCGTTTTTCAGGAGCGGCTGGCTGATACTTGCCCCCAAACCGGTCTGCCAACTGCTTGAATAATCGATTATACTGCTGTTGCTATTAGTATGGCTGTTATTGAACTTGAGAGCAACCGTACCTCCCGTCCAAAAAAGTTGGCTGAGGGAGGAATTAATATCCAGAGTCTGGAATTTGGTAGCTTGAATGCCGGTACTGGATGTAGCCGTAGCAGCCGCAGAATCGGTGTAGTTGGTTTGAAGAGTAAGCAGGGGGTCATAAATTGACCGGTTCCGGTTAATCTCTGCCTCATATTGGGCCGGGTTGTAAAGTTCAGCCCGAACATCCAGATTCTTCTCGACAGCCATGCGTATGGCCTCGTTAAGAGTAAGCGACAGCGGCGCATCAGAAGAAAAGGCCGCAGCAGGCAGTATCAGCATTGAAAGTGATAACAGTATTGGCAGGCGCACGAATGATTTCCTTTCAAATAAACAGGGCGGGATCACTGAATGACCCCGCCCTTATAGCATACTTTATGTCAGAAATTAATCCCTGTTTTCAATGTAGTCAGCATAGTCTTCAGCCGACAGCAGATTTTTCAACTCTTCAGGGTCGTCAAGCGAAACTTCTACCAGCCAGGCCCCGTCATACGGGTCATCGTTAAGCAGTTCAGGGTTGTCCAGCGCTTCATTGTTCACACTTTTTACCGTACCACTAAAAGGAGCATAAATCGAAGCGACCGTCTTTTGGGCTTCAATAGAGCCAATTGAATCATCCTGCTCTATCTCATCCCCTTCCTCAGGCAATTCAATACCGCTGACCGTACCCAATTCTTCCTGGGCAAAGTCAGTGACACCGATAACTGCCGAACCATTTTCAATCCTGACCCATATATGCTCTTTGGAATATTTCAACTCATCTGGAAAGTCCATGACTTCTACTCCAGCACTATTCGTTCAAGGAAAGAGGTATCGATATCGCCTTCTATAAAGTCTTTATGAGCCATAATGCGTTTATGGAAAAAGATAGTTGTCTTTATCCCTTCGATCCGATACTCGTCAAGTGCACGAGCCATCCGTTTGATCGCTTCCTCACGGGTATCAGCATGAACAATCAGCTTACCTATCAGCGAGTCATAGTTCGGTACAACAGAATATTGATCATACACAAACGAGTCAACCCGGACACCAAGGCCACCCGGTGGATGATACGCCGTAATTTTCCCAGGACAGGGAGTAAACTTGAACGGATCTTCTGCGTTGATCCGGCACTCGATAGCGTGCCCTCTGATCTGGATATCTTCCTGTTTGTAGCGAAGCGGAATACCGGCAGCAGACCTGATCTGCTCGCGAACAAGATCCACACCGGTTACCATTTCGGTCACCGGATGTTCTACCTGTATACGCGTATTCATCTCCATAAAGAAGAAGTTATTCTGTTTGTCCACCAGAAATTCGACAGTACCGGCACTGTTGTAACCGACGGCTGAAGCGGCTCTTACGGCAGCCTCGCCCATGGCTTTACGAATTTCAGGCGTGACAACCGTTGAAGGTGCTTCTTCGATCAGCTTCTGGTGGCGACGCTGTATAGAACAATCCCGTTCCCCCAGATGAATCACGTTGCCATGTTTATCACCCAGTATCTGAATCTCAACATGTCGTGGTTTTTCGCAATAACGTTCGATATACACTTCCGGATTGCCGAATCCGGACTGGGCTTCAGCTCGTGCGGTTGCAAAGGCATTGGGCAGAGTTGCCTGCGAATGGACAATCTTCATTCCGCGTCCGCCACCGCCAGCTGTAGCCTTGATTATAACCGGAAAACCGATTTCCTTTGCGACTTTAACAGCTTCCTCAACGGAATGAACACCCTCTTTGGTACCGGGCAGAATTGGCACTCCCTGTTTGATAACGGCCTGACGTGCACTGATCTTATCGCCCATGATCCGCATACTTTCAGCAGTCGGTCCAATGAAGGTAATGCCGCATTTCTCGCATACTTCGGCAAACTTCGCGTTCTCAGACAGAAAGCCGTAGCCGGGGTGAATCGCCTCGGAATCAGTTAGCTCTGCTGCGCTGATGATTGCGTTAAAATTAAGATAACTCAGGGCACTGGGGGCGGGCCCGATACAAACGCTCTCGTCTGCAAGCTTGACGTGCAGCGAATGGATGTCTGCCTGGGAATAGACGGCAACCGTCTTGATACCCAATTCCTTGCAGGCCCTGATAATTCTGACGGCAATTTCACCGCGATTGGCAATAAGTACTTTATGAAACATGACGGCGAACCCCGCTCTGAAATTAAATTATAGTTTCTGGATTACAAACAGTGGATCACCATACTCTACAGCCTGTGCGTTCTCTTTGCAAATTTTCACTATTTTGCACTTGCACTCGGCCTCAATCTCATTCATCAGCTTCATTGCCTCAACGATACAGAGGACCTGCCCCTTCTCGACAACCTGGCCAACAGAAACATAGGCCGCGGCTTCAGGGCCTGGCGCTGCGTAAAATGTGCCGACAATGGGAGAATTCAGAGTGTCGCCGGCTTCTACAGCCGGAGCTGCTGCAGCCACGGGAGCGGCGGCAGCAGCGGGAGCAGGAGCAGCCTGGTAACCGGGAGCAGCATATTGCTGTACTGCCGGGGCCGCATAAGTGACAAATTCAGGCTTGTGACCCCGTTTAATAATAATCTTCTCGTCTGAATTATCCATTTCGAATTCAGTAATGTCAGTTTCTGTTACAAGTTTTATGAGCAACTTCAGATCTTTAATATCCATTTCAGTTCATCTCCTTTTCACGTACCGTCTGATAGTGGTGCATCTAAATTACTTTTGTACATCGCTCTAAATTTACAGGAACAATAACTGTTTATCCGCGTTGGTGATGACACGACCTCCGTCACCGGTAACAACAACAGTATCCTCAATCCGTACTCCACCAAAACCGGGAATATAAATACCCGGCTCGATCGTAATAGCCATCCCCTCTTCCAGTACGGCTGTGCTTCGTGGGGAAAGCGACGGCATTTCGTGAATTTCCAAGCCTATGCCATGCCCCAATCCATGCCCGAAATATTCGCCGTATCCTTTGCCGGAAATGTATGAACGGGCAACATCATCAAGCGCCCTGCAACTGATGCCAGGCCTGACCGCCTCGATAGCGAGATCATGAGCGGCTCTGACGACCGAGTGTATTTCAATGGCACGAGCATCCGGTTTACCGCACGCAACGGTGACCGTTTCATCAGAATGATACCCGTTTTTCAGCGCACCATAATCAATTGTGATGAGTTCACCTGACGTGATAATTTTGTCACTGGCCCTGCCGTGCGGCATGGCGCCCCGTACACCTGAAGCTACAATGAAATCGAATGCTTTGCCGTCTGCACCACGCCGCCGCATTTCAAGTTCAAGTGCCAGGGCTATGTCAAGCTCACAAATACCCGGTTTAATATGTTCAAGCACAGAAACAAGCGCTGCAGAAGAAAGGGCAGCGACCAGCGCAAGTTGCTCAATTTCTGAACTGTCTTTACAGATACGGATTTCATCAAGCTCAGAGCCCAGCTCAATCAGATCGACTCCCGGCAATTTATCCGACAACCGCCGAAAAGCACTTACCGTCGTGTGAGCCGCTTCAAAACCAATACGGTCAAAACCATGCTCATCTGTCAAAGCAGCAATAGTATCAATACGGATTGCCGCGCACTCTCTGATCTCAGCACCGGTTACTTCTACAGCCGCCTGTGCCGTATAACGGGAATCACACAAAAACCATGCATGATCCTTCGACACCAGCAACGCCCCTTCAGTACCACTGAAACCGCACAAATAGCGAATGTTCCTGAGGTCCGTAATTAACAGCGCTTTAAGCGAATAATTTTCAAAGAATCGTGTCAGACGAGAGCGCCTGTTTTTTAGCATAAATGAAACCCTGACTACAAACTGTTTTTACGTAAAGACTCAATACTGACAAAATACCCGCAAGATCCTCACGTATTTTTCACATAATTGAATAATGCCCGCAGGCCAAGCAGGTAGCTGTCATGGCCAAAGCCGCAGATCTGGCCAATAGCAACCGGGACAACAACACTTGTATGTCGGAATGACTCTCTGCGGTGAATATTGGAGAGATGGACCTCGACACAGGGGAGACCGACAGCCGTCAGAGCATCCCTAATTGCAATACTGGTGTGGGTATAGGCTGCCGGGTTAATCAGTATGCCGTGACAGTCGTGTGCAGCAGCCTGAATGGCGTCAATCAGCGCTCCTTCACCGTTGGACTGAAAAAAAGAAAGCTCGCACCCCAGCACTGCAGCCAGCTCTTCCAATGAAGAATTAATATCTGCAAGCGTTTTGCTGCCGTATATGCCCGGCTCACGAACGCCGAGCAAATTCAGATTAGGTCCATGCAGTACCAGAAATTTCATGGTTAAGAAAGCTCCCTCAGTATTTCAAATGATTTATGCCTCAGCAGGTAGCGGCCCTTGCCTATATTGCCGTCATGTTTGAGAATGAGAACCGCAAAATAATCATCCGTGAATATCCTCACCGCAACATTGATACGGGCGGTTGCGATGGAAACTTCTTCCAGGTTGCCCATTTTAATACTATCAACCGCACTCTTTATTTCCCCAAGCACCGCAGCACATTCAGCAGACAGAAGCGGTATGTCAATCTCAGTACGCTCAACAGAAACTTCATCAATCACAACTCCGTCGCAGGCCATAATCATTGCGGCCAGCGAACCGTCTACGTTCCGGACAATGTCGTCCAGTATTCCTCTTAACGACATGACTTGATCTTTCTTACATTTTCCAGCCATCCATCTAAAACGGAGATTGCCTTATCCGCATTCCCCTGTAAATAACTATCCGTAAAACCGTACCCCCGGGACTCATCAGCAGGTGTACTCAGATTTTTAAAAGCCGGCAATTTTTCAGGTTCCGAAGGCATGCTGAATATAGTATCAACTGACTCTATCTCTGTTTCCACTTGATCTTCAAGAGCATCGTCAATTTCTTCAATATCTTCAGGTGACGCATCTTCGAGCTTTTCAAGTTCGGCAATACGCACTGCAATACTCAGGTCATCCGGGTTTCCGGTCAGAATCGTACGATATATCTCAAGCGCTTTAAGGGTAAATCCCTGTGAGACATATAACTCAGCAAGAGTACTGGTAGTGAGAGGATCGGTGTGTGCCCGGAATTCGGCAGGAGCCGGCTTGAATCGGGGCACTGCCTCTGACTGGTCCTCATCAATAATTTCAGGCTCCTCGAGAATCTCAAGGTCTTCAATTACCGTTTCATCATCAGTATCGCCATCTGCTTCAAAAGGGTCTTCCGTTACACCAGCAGATCGTTCCAGAGATTCAAGTTCAATCCGGCACTCTACATCATCCGGCGCAAACTCCAGCGCGGTCCGGAAAGCCAGAGCGGCCCCTTCCTTATTACCTGCCTCGGCCAGGAGGCGCCCCAGCAGTTTCTGGGAAGCGACGTCCTCAGGAAGTGCCTCCGTAACCACTTGTAATGCTGTCATCGCTTCAACAGTAAGACCACTGGCATAACAGGCCTGAGAAAGGACGCGTTGACCGGCCATATAGCGGGGGTGCGTGAGTACCCCCTGGCGTGCAACGTGAAGCGCATCCCCGACCAGTCCCACCTGAAGATAGACTTCCGCCAACCGGGCGAAGCAGAATGACTCCGGCACCCTGGCAAACTGCTCCTCAAGGTTTTTTATGTCAGTCCAGAATGAAGCCGAATCCTGCATGGTTACGCCTCCAGCCCGCTCAGCAGCAGCAGCTCCTCGGGAGTATGGTGCGTCATTTCGTACATGCCGATGCCCCGGTTGCAAATAAAGGTAAGGCTGTCACCTTTAGATTTTTTATCTGCAGCAACGGAATTCAGCAGTTGCTGACGGTCATAAAGCGGAGTTTCAACCGGGAGCCCGTACCGGCTGATGAGAGCATAAATCCTGGACACATCATTCTGGCTGCACATACCTTCAGCAGCCGAAACTCTGGCCGCCAGCACCATGCCTATCGCAACAGCCTCACCATGAACGAGACCACGATAGCCGGAGAGAGATTCAAAGGCATGCCCGAATGTATGGCCATAATTCAGGATAGCACGCAAACCGGATTCCTTTTCGTCGGATTCTACTACCCGCGACTTCAAAATACAGGATCGGTGGATGATCTCAATGAGGAGTTCCGGCTCCATCGCAAGTATCCCGGTTCTGTTAGCCTCCATAAACTCAAAGAACAGGTGGTCAAAGATCACCCCGTATTTAATAACCTCCGCAAGTCCGGCGCGGAACTGACGTTGGTCGAGTGTGGCGAGTGTATCTACATCAATCAACACCAATCGGGGCTGATAAAAGGCCCCGATCAGATTTTTCCCCCTCGGGTGATCAATACCGGTCTTACCACCAACACTGCTATCCACCTGAGCCAATAGCGTCGTCGGTACCTGAACAAAAGGAATCCCCCTCATCCATGTTGCAGCGGCAAAGCCAGCCACATCCCCCACTACACCGCCGCCAAGAGCAACCACGAAGGAGCTGCGGTCAACTCCGGCTGCTCCAAGGTCATCATAGATCCTGTTCAGCGAAGCACTGTTCTTGTATTCCTCCCCGTCCGGCATCTCTATCCGGGCTACGGCAAAACCGGCCGCTTCCAGAGACTCTTGAACAGCAGTGCCATAATGGGCCGTCACGGTCGGGTTGGAAATCACCGCAGCCACCCCCTTCATCCCGACAGCCCGGCATCGCTGTCCGAGCGAAGCAAGGGAGCCGCGCTCTATAACAATTTCATAGCTGTTTTCGGCAAGATTAACGGGCAGAATACTCACTCGAAAACTCCTCTAAAAGCCGCAGAATCTCTGCCGCAACATCTTCCACGGATTTCCCATCCGTGTCAATTCTAATATCGGCGTCGGCATAATATTGTTCGCGCTCATCCAGCAGCACTGCTGCGCGCTCTGCGGCACCTTCCCCAGCCAGCAGAGGCCGGTCACTGCACCCCTTCAAACGGACCAACAGCTGCACCAGCGTCACCTTCAGGTTGACAACCACCCCCCGCCTCCTCATCAGGGTACGATTGTGGGGTGAGATCACCGCTCCGCCCCCGGTGGCAACAACAGTATCCCGGTCTGCCGACAGGATTTTCTCCAGCTGAGCACTTTCAAGCCGGCGAAACAGCTGTTCTCCATCACGGGCGAATATATCGTTAATGGTACGCCCTGCCGTAGCGACAAGTACAGCATCAAGATCCACAAACCTCCTGGCGAGACGCTCCGCTATAATTTTACCGACAGAGCTTTTACCGCTTCCCATAAACCCAGTCAGAATCAACGGCCGCTCAAGCATTCCGGATCTGCTCCCTGTATCCTTCAAGATTTCTCCGTATTTCAACGATTGAATCACCCCCGAACTTCTCCAGAAAAGCGTTGGCTATTTCGATTGCCACAACCGCTTCTGCAACCACCAGCGCCGCAGGGACCGCGCAGGTATCCGATCGTTCAACCGTTGCCTCAAATGGCTCGTGGGTTCGCATATCCACCGACCGAAGCGGTGAGTAGAGGGTGGGGATCGGCTTCATGGCAGCCCGTACGACAACAGGTTCGCCGTTTGACATTCCTCCTTCGATTCCCCCGGCATTATTGCTGTGACGTTGATACCCGTCCTTGTAGAATATTTCATCATGAACGCGGGAGCCAGGGCGGCGGGAGGCTTCAAAACCAATGCCCACCTCTACCCCCTTGATAGCCTGCACACTCATCAGCGCCATTGCCAGCCGGGCATCCAGTTTGCGATCCCACTGCACATAGCTCCCAATGCCGGGAGGCACGCCAATAACCTGGACTTCGACAACCCCTCCCAATGTATCTCCTCCTGACTGAGCGGCGTCTATTACCCGCTTCATATCTATTTCAGCAGTCGGGTCGCAGCAGAACGTTTCCGATTCTGCCGCGATTTGCCAGAGCGTTTCCAGCGACTCCTGCGGAGTGATCGTGCTGATCCCCCCAAGCTCGACAACAAAACCACCCACCCTGATACCAAACTCCGCCAGCAGCGCCTTTGCCACTGCTCCAACGGCGACACGAACGGCTGTTTCACGGGCACTGGAACGTTCCAATACGTTGCGCGCATCACTATGGTGGTACTTCATCACACCCGAGAGGTCCGCGTGACCTGGGCGCGGCCTGGTTACCGCGATGGAATCATCACGAAACTCCGGAAGTATCGACATCTTCTCGGACCAGTTTTCCCAATCCCGATTTTTCACGGCAATTGTCACCGGGGCCCCGATAGTCTCGCCCCAGCGCACACCGGAAAGCAACCGGGCTGTATCTTTTTCTATCTTCATCCGGTCACCACGGCCATAACCCTGCTGCCGCCGGGCCAGATCATGATTCAACGGTTCAACAGAAATATGTATGCCGGCCGGCAGCCCTTCTATAATTGCACATAGCTGGGGGCCGTGTGATTCACCCGCCGTCAGATAACGAAATACGCGCACAAAAAACCTCCACTTGGTAGAATAAAGTGGAGGCAAAGTAGCATTTATGACGAGATAACAGCAAGATAAAAGAGGCTACATCAGTAGTACTCCTCCTGATATGACGGGACCTCATCGAGATAACCGGTCCGTTTAGCGGCACGTTCAATGGCTGAATCTACATCGGCGAGCAATCGTTCCCGATCTTTAGGATAGCTGCCGGCCAGGTTGAGAAAATTTGACACATGATTCGAACGAAGGATTGTTTTGGTCGGGTGCAGATTACTGAGCAATTCACGTATTTCCAGCATCAGTTCACGACGGGTACATTGCTGAAGCGTGCGGACAAATTCATCGTTATGCCGGTGAAACAGTGTCAGCAGGGAAAAATATTCCGGGTTTACCTGATTAACCCACGCTGCAGTTGCCCGGGCATGGAGCAGACTTCGGCCCCGCCCTGCCAGACCGAGAATCGCCGTAACTGAAAGCTTCATCCCAGCTCCGCGGGCAGAAAGTGCCAGATCTGCCATCTGTTTAGACTCAAAACCTTTATTAACCGCCTGAAGCGTCACGTCATCACCTGACTCCAAACCGAAATACAGAATTTTGAGACGTCTGGAACGCAACTCTGCCAACTGCACAGGGGTTTTGCTTACCAGACTGTTGGGAGAAGCATAAGAGGCGATTCGATTAAGTCGGGGAAAGGTCGCCGCCAGAGCATCAAGAATAGTACAGAGGGAGTCAAATGGATACACCAGCGCATCACCATCTGCCAGAAATACCCGTTCAATCCGATCACGGTAGACCGCAGGGATTTCAGCGATTTCTTCAAGTATTTCACGCAGAGGCCGGATATGGAAGTTCTTGCCCTTATACATCCCGCAGAACCTACACGTATTTTGAGAGCAACCAATTGTAATTTGAAATATAAGACTTTGCGCTTCACTGGGAGGACGAAATAGCGGCTCAATGTAACGTGGCATGGTCACAGTTCCTTACAATACACGTTCAGAATTTGATATCCAGCCCGATACCAATGGATTGCGGCGGATTTCGGGAATCGCCACGCTGCTGCTCGGGCGATATTGAAAGGTATTTGTAGTCCATTTTTAACGAGGAATTGCCATCCAGAAGATAGCTGAACCCGAACTGGGCAGCCACTCCAGTCTGAACTTTTGTAATGTCACCGGACTTGGTATCCGGTTGATATGAGTAGGCGATCCCCGTACCCATGTACGGCAAAAAGTCCTTGGAGATTTTGAAACCGTATTTAGCCGTCACAGCGCCCGGTGCCGGGGCTTTGGCATCAGCGGGAGCCTGCGTAAGATTTCCGGCTCCCAGCGAAAATTGACGGTACAGTTCCTCAGCAGGGGTCGACGTTGCGTTCAGCAACACTACCCAGCACACGAGGAGAACAGACCGTATACCTTTGTGAAATAATTCCATTTCAAGAGCCCGGAGAGTACGGAACCCAGTGACACACCATCGTCAAGATGACTGAGATGTTCTTGCCAGAGTCCGTTCATGAAGAATTCGTGCATAATCTATCTCGCGCATAACTCCTTTTACATCAGCTGGACGATCGGACTGTATAAACAGCCCTGAAAGTTCGGAAGCCGGGGTCAGTGATCCGCTGGCATATAGTTTCCAGATCTCTCTCCCGTAGTCTGTAGAAGCCAGTTCAGGGGCAAATTGGGCAAAATAGGCGGTAATGTTTTCTACGTCACGTCCGAGCATGCTGCAGGCATTGTTATTTCCGGCAGCATTAACAGCTTGGGGTAAATCAATAATCACCAGACCGTCGCAACCGACAAGAACATTATACTCAGACAGATCACCATGAATAAGCCCTGAACAGAGCATGAGAACAATATTTCTTATTATCTCCCGATGATATTCACGAGCCTGAGTCCCCGTCAACCGAAGGTCATTAAGCCGCGGAGCGGGCCTTCCACTGTCATCAACAATGAACTCCATCAACAGGACGCCGTCAATGTAATTGTACACATGCGGTACCCTTACACCTGCCTCTGAAAGGGTCCTCAGGGCTTCAACTTCAGCATTTTTCCAGGCATTTTCAGCTTCCTTGCGGCCGAACTTCGTATTCTTCTGTATGGCCCGAGCCTGCCGGCTGCTGCGTCCCTTTCTACCTTCCTGATACTGCGCCAACTGACTGAAACTACGCATACTGGCATCTTTATATACCTTGGCGCAGCAGAGTTCCCCTTTTGACTGGACAACATAAACATCTGCTTCCTTACCGCTCATCAGGCGGGAAACAACTTCATCGACTAATCCATTACGGACCAGCGCATCAAAGCATTCAGGAGTTTTCATATGCAACGGGTGGAAATGCACTCGGACTGATACATTTATTATTCCTTTATGGAGTAACACTACAATCGAATTGAATGAGAATATATTTCTGCTGACAGTCTATCATTAGTGACGCGATGTCGGCAAGTCAGATAAATATTTTTCAAGACTTCGTTTAAACACGAAAGGCCCGATGTCTATGCACCGGGCCTTTCGTGTAATACAATTTAATTCATGCAACCGGTTTATCGGTTGCGCTTCAACCCCTAACGGATTACTAGGCGCTTGCCGCCAGAGCCCTGTCATAACCGATGCTGAAAGCTTTTCTGTTCAGTTCAATAAACGCTTCCGGAACACTTGAAAGAACTGCTTTTTCAGCATTTTCACGGCTAACCTGCCCCGTCAGGGCAACCATTGCCCCGAGAGCTACGATGTTGGCAACAATTTCACGGCCGACATCGGTTTTAGCAGTGTTAATGATAGGGAAAGAGACAACTTTAAAGTTCCCTTTTGGCAGATTTTTGACGAGATCGGAATCTACAAGAAGAATACCGCCATCTTTCAGGTCGTGCGTATACTTGTCGCACGCTTCCTGGGTCATGGCCAGCAATGCATCAACCGTAGTAGCCTTAGGGTAGTCAATAGGGCCGTCTGAAATAATAACTTCCGATTTTGATGCGCCGCCGCGGGCTTCAGGACCGTAGCTCTGCGACTGTACAGCCTGCTTCCCTTCGTAAATCGAAGCAGCCTTGGCCATGATGATCCCGGCGGTGATCAGCCCCTGCCCACCTGCACCGGAAAACCTGAGTTCATATCTTGACATGAATATATCGCTCCTTTTCCTGTAATTGTTACTTGGCAGCCGTGGCGCGCTCGATAACTTTAGCGTACTCGGCAGTATACTCAGGCTTGGTTTCGTCCTTGTAGAGAACACCGGTCAGAACCTTGCCCTGCAGTTGTTCAGCAGTCATCTTTTCGGCCGCCTTGACTGGCACCGCGACCTCTTTAAGGCGATTCATCATTTCAATGACAGACTTGTATTTGTTACGGCGACCATAGGTGGTTGGGCAGTCATCCAGAATTTCAACAACAGAGAATCCTTTGTGCTGAATTGCTTCCACAATCAGTTTGTCGATCTGATTGGCATGGAAAGCAGTACCACGGGCAACAAAAGTTGCACCGGCGCCAATTGCCAACTTGGCAATATCAAAGCCGGGATCGGGGTTTCCGTAAGGAGTGGTGGACGCCTTATGGCCGGTTGGAGTGCAGGGAGAAAACTGTCCGCCTGTCATTCCGTAGATATAATTATTCATGATGATGTAGGTCATGTTGATGTTGCGGCGGCAGGCATGAATGAAGTGGTTACCACCGATTGCAGTACCGTCGCCATCACCACCAACCAGAATCACATTCATTTCCGGCTTGGCCAACTTAACGCCTGTTGCAAATGCAGCAGCACGGCCGTGGGCAGTGTGCAGCGTACAGCAGTCAATATATCCGGGAAGACGCGACGCACAACCGATTCCGGATACAAGCGCCGTCTCCTCTTTCTTCAGTTTCAGAGTATCCATGGCGCGGATTAACCCCTTCATGACGATGCCGTGGCCGCAGCCTGGGCACCAGATGTGGGGCAACTTGCCGGGACGTAAATATTTTTCGTATTCAAAAGCCATGGTTATTTAACCTCCTTGATCTTATCGAGGATCTGGTCCGGATTGATCGGTTCACCGTCAACACGGAAAATTCCGAGAACCGGAGCTTTGCCCTGGGCACAACGCTCCAGTTCGAGCGAGCACATCCCCAGATTCATCTCAGGAATAACAATTCCCTTGACCCTTCCCGCCAACGCTTTGATCTGTTTGTCAGGAAACGGCCAGAAGGTTTTGATGCGGAACATGCCAGCCTTGATACCCTGTTCACGGGCAATATTGACTGCATAACGGGCAGAGCGGGAAGTGGAACCGTATGCAACAACCAGTACTTCAACATCGTCAAGCAGGTATTCCTCAAAAGTGACGATATCATCGATGTTTGCATCAACCTTGCGGACCTGGCGTTCTTCTTCAGCCTGAACGATCTCAGCTTTGGTAGTCGGAAAACCATCCTGCATCTTGTTGAGGCCGGTTACATGGAACTTGTAGCCGGAACCGAATGCGGCCAGTGGCGGTACATCGCCGAAGCTGGTGTCGTACGGTTTGTATTGTTCTGGTGGAACAGTCGGTGATTTACGTGGAACAACTTCAATTTCACCCTGCTCCGGGAAAACAATCCTCTCACGCATATGAGCCACGATCTCATCGGGCATAACCATAACCGGAGTACGATATTTTTCGGAAAGGTTGAACGCACGGATAACCTCTTCATAGGTTTCCTGAACGGAAGCCGGAGTCAGGCAGATAGCCGGGTGGTCACCGTGAGTGCCCCACTTGGCGCACATAACGTCAGACTGGCTTGGTCCTGTGGGCATACCGGTAGAGGGTCCACCACGCATAACGTTGTACACAACACAGGGAATCTCGGCAATGCATCCGTAACCGATAAGCTCCTGCTTCAGAGACAGACCGGGGCCGGATGTGGAGGTAAGCACCTTCGACCCGGCAAGAGATGCGCCGAGAATGGCAGCCATGGCGCCGATCTCATCTTCCATCTGGATGAATTTCCCGCCGATCTTTGGAAGTTCGATAGACATAACCTCGGCAACTTCGGTCGAGGGGGTGATAGGGTAACCGCCGAAGAAGTTGCAACCGGCGTATAATGCGCCGTGTGCAGCAGCTTCGTTACCCTGAAGAAACGCTACTTTTTTGGACACTGTTCATTCCTCCTGTAGATTTATTCGGTTATGACTTTGATAGCAAAATCGGGACAGCGCAATTCGCACTGCATACATTTAATACATGCTTCAAGGTTCTTTACTGAAGCATAGAAGCCCTTCATTTCAAGCACGTCTTTGGGACAGAACTCAACGCAAATATGACACCCCTTGCAGTACTTCTCAATAATCTCAATTTTTGGCAATGTTTTTTCCATCTTAGGAAGACTCCTTTATCCGTATTAAAAGGTGGTAAATACAGGCTCCAAAATGTAGCAAAAGAAGGGGGGGAAAGCCCCACCCTTCTTTCGCCGGTTCCCAGAAACCTGGAATCAATCACTACTTGAGGGTGCTGACAAGTTCCTTTACTGCTGCAACTGATTTGTCCATCATCGCCTGCTCTGTAGCATCCAGTTTGAACTGAATGATGTTCTCAACGCCCTTCTCGCCCAGAACAGCCGGTACGCCGACGTAGAATCCGTTGACTCCGAACTCACCCTGCAGGAAGCAGCAAGTCGGCAGAACGCGCTTCTGATCCTTCAGGATCGACTCAGCCATAGCAATGGCTGAAGAAGCCGGTGAGTAGAATGCAGAACCGGTTTTCAGCAGAGCAACAACTTCTCCACCGGCACCGCGGGTACGCTTGACCATTGCTTCCATTACTTCCTTGCCTTTTTCAGCACCATATTTCTGCTCAAGCAGTTCAGTAACAGGGATGCCGTTTACACTTGCGTAGCGAACCAGAGGCACCATATCGTCGCCGTGGCCGCCAAGGGTCATAGCGGTAACGTCTTTAACGGAGACACCAAGCTCCCATGCAATGAAACTGGCAAAACGGGCTGAGTCAAGTACACCTGCCTGACCAATAACACGGTTGTAAGGGAAGCCAGTTATTTTCTGGCAGAGAGTGACCATTGCGTCAAGCGGGTTGGAGATAACAATTACAATCGACTCAGGTGCAAATGCTTTGATACCTTCTGCAACCGAAGTCATGATCTTTGAGTTAACTTCGATCAGGTCATCGCGGCTCATGCCCGGTTTACGCGGCAGGCCGGCAGTGACGATAACAACATCAGAACCTTTGATGTCTTCGTAGCTGTTGGTACCTTTCAGGTTGACATCGTAACGATCTACCGGGCCGACTTCGGCGATGTCAAGCATCTTGCCCTGGGGAAGACCTTCAACAATATCAAAAAGTACAACATCACCAAGCTCGCGCAATGCACAAAGCTGAGCAAGAACGCCGCCAATCTGTCCGCCACCGATTAAAGAAATCTTTTTACGTGCCATGCTGTTTACCTCCTGTTTTTTTGTTTGTAAAATAAGGCAGGGAATGTATCCCAGCCCCTGCTGACTGCGTTGCACTACATATTCTCTATCAGAGCATCGGCAAAACCTGAGCAGGAAAGCAGCGTTGCACCCTGCATCATTCGTTCGAAATCGTACGTTACCCGCTTTTGCCCAATGGTCCTGTTGAGGCTTTTGATTATCAGGTCTGCAGATTCCTGCCACCCGATATATTCGAGCATCATAACACCGGAAAGGATGACCGAACCAGGATTAACTTTATCAAGGTTAGCATATTTCGGGGCGGTGCCATGGGTGGCCTCGAAAACGGCATGGCCGGTAACGTAGTTAATATTGGCGCCGGGGGCAATGCCGATACCACCCACCTGAGCAGCCAGGGCATCTGAAAGAAAATCACCCTCCAGATTCATTGTAGCAACGACGTCAAACTCTTTGGCACGGGTCAGAACCTGCTGAAGAGTTATGTCAGCTATTGTGTCTTTGACCATCAACAGCTTTTTCAACTGACCGTTGCCATGGGTCGGCAGAAGCGTAAGAGCAGCTTGAACTTCACTGCGGATGTCGCCGCGCTGCTGTGGTGACATCATGTCATAACCTGGATCTATCATTCGAGCATTTTCTTCTACTGAAAGTGCCGGATTACGATCCTGATTATTGATTATCCAGGATTCGCGTTCCGTCACAACCCTGGATCGAAATTCGGATGTAGCTAAGGCATACCCCCAATCCTTGAAGGCTCCCTCGGTAAACTTCATGATATTGCCCTTGTGGACAATAGTCACAGACTTGCGTTTGTGGTTAAGGGCATACTGTATAGCGGCCCGGATCAAACGCTCAGAGCCATGTCTGGATATCGGTTTAATGCCTATAGATGAGCTTTCCGGAAAGCGGATTTTGCTGACGCCCATCTCCCTAATCAGAAACTGAATAACTTTTTCACATTCGGGTGTCCCGGTCATCCACTCAATACCGGCATAAATATCTTCACAGTTTTCACGGAAAATCACCATGTCAACATCTTCCGGCCTCTTCACCGGAGTAGGGACTCCCTGAAAATAACGAATCGGCCGGAGACAGGTGTAAAGATCAAGTATCTGCCTGAGTGCCACATTCAGAGAACGAATACCGCCACCAATAGGTGTGGTCAGCGGTCCTTTGATCCCCACCAGAAATTCCCTGAAAGCCTGAACGGTCTCATCCGGCAGCCACGCTTTGTCACCCATTTCATTACGGAAACGGTTAAAAGGTTTTTCACCGGCAAAAACTTCCATCCAGCTGATTTTTTTTGAACCGCCGTAAGCCTTTGCCACGGCGGCATCAAAAACACGAACCGAAGCTTTCCAGATATCAATACCGGTTCCGTCACCTTCAATAAAGGGAATGATCGGGTTGGTCGGCACGATTAGGATGCCGTCACTCCCCATGGAGATCTTTTCCCCTGAAGGGACTGTAACGTATGTATATTCCATCTAGCTCACTTCGCAACGCAAGATACAGAATAAATTATAAAAGAGCTTTGGATGCGCCCGCCTGTTAAGCGATGGCGTCAATAATAGTGTTTAGCGTGGTGCTCGGGCGCATCGCTTTCGATGTTTTTTCGAAGTCAGGGTGGTAGTACCCTCCCATATCGACCGGCTTACCCTGGGCTGCGATAAGCTCCTCATTTATTTTGGCCTCGTTAGCACCCAGTTGTTGAGCAACCGCGGCAAAACGTGTCTGCAGATCGGCATCTTTCGTCTGTGCTGCCAAAGCCTCGGCCCAGTACAGGGCGAGGTAGAAGTGGCTTCCCCTGTTATCTATCTGACCGACTTTACGTGCCGGATTCCTGTTGTTGTCCAGGAACTTTGCATTTGCCTGATCAAGCGTTTCGGCAAGCAATTTTGCTTTTTCATTATTGAATGTATTGCCAAGATGCTCCAGAGACACGGCAAGAGCCAGGAATTCACCCAGTGAATCCCACCGGAGGTAGCCTTCCTGCTGGAACTGCTGAACGTGTTTGGGAGCTGATCCCCCTGCCCCTGTTTCAAAAAGTCCGCCGCCAGCCAATAGTGGGACTATAGACAGCATTTTAGAGCTTGTACCCAGCTCAAGGATCGGGAACAGGTCAGTCAGATAATCTCTCAGGGCGTTTCCGGTGACGGAAATGGTATCGAGACCTGCTTTTGCCCGCGGCAGAGTAAAACGCATTGCTTCAACCGGAGACATGATATGGATTTCAAGACCGCTTGTGTCATGGTCTTTCAGGTAAAGAGTCACTTTTTCAATAAGCTGTGCATCATGCGCCCTGTTCTTGTCCAGCCAGAAAACAGCCGGAGCGCCGGTTGCCCGTGCTCTGCTTACCGCAAGCTTCACCCAGTCACGTATAGGCAGGTCTTTCGCCTGACATCCGCGCCAGATATCACCCTCTTCGACGGCATGCTGAAACAGCACTTCTCCCGAAGCATCAACAACACGAATTGTACCATTCGCAGGGGCTTTGAAGGTTTTGTCGTGTGAACCGTATTCTTCAGCTTTTTGCGCCATAAGACCAACGTTGGCAACACAACCCATAGTGGCCGGATCGAACTGGCCATGCTCCTTACAGAACGATACTGCCTCCTGATAGAACGTGGAATAGCAACGGTCAGGAACAACGCACTTCGTGTCGTGGAGTTTGCCGTCAGCACCCCACATCTTACCTGAATCACGAATAACAACCGGCATGGACGCATCGATGATAATATCGTTGCTTGCGTGCAGGTTGGTAATCCCCTTGTCAGAGTCCACCATTGCCAGTGCAGGACGTGTCGCATAAACCGCCTGAATATCCGCCTCAATTTCAGTGCGCTTGGCATCCGGCAGACTTTTTATTTTAGCGTACAGATCGCCCAGACCGAGGTCCGGATTTATTCCCAGCTCTGTAAAGGTAGCAGCATGTTTTGCAAAAACGTCTTTGTAGAAAACCGAAACGAAGTGACCAAAGATAATCGGGTCGGAAATCTTCATCATCGTCGCTTTAAGGTGAACCGAGAAGAGTACGCCGCTTTTTTTGGCGTCTTCAATCTGCTCTTCAATGAATTTTCGCAGGGCGCGGACACTTAAAAAAGTACCGTCAAGAACTTCACCCTCCTGCAGGGCCAGCTTGTCCTTAAGAACTTTTACCGTACCGGCTTCATCAACAAACTCGATCTTTACATTGCCGGCCTTCTTGATGGTTGTTGACTTTTCACTCCCGTAAAAATCTCCACTTGTCATATATGCAACGTGCGTTTTTGAATCCGGGCTCCAGGCACCCATTTTATGAGGGTGCTTTTTGGCGTACTGTTTTACGGAAGCTGCAACTCTTCTGTCAGAGTTCCCTTCGCGCAGTACCGGGTTAACCGCGCTGCCGAGCACTTTGGCGTACCGCCCCTGAATTTCTTTTTCCGCATCATTTTTCGGATTTTCCGGATAATCCGGAACATTGTATCCCTGATCCTGCAGCTCTTTAATGGCCGCTTTCAGCTGTGGTATTGAAGCGCTGACGTTAGGCAGTTTGATAATGTTGGCTTCCGGCTTTTGGGTAAGGTCCCCCAGATAGGCAAGTTCATCAGGCTGTTTCTGGCTTGCGGTCAGATTTTCCGGAAAATTAGCGATAATTCGTCCAGCGACCGAGATGTCTCTGGTTTCAACAACAACGCCCGCAGCCTTTGTGAAGGCGTTGACGATAGGAAGAAGCGAGTACGTAGCCAGTGCGGGTGCTTCATCAATGCCAGTCCAGATAATTTTTGCTGTTGCCGTTGTCATGTAACTCTCCTTAGTTTTTATACAAGATAGCCAAAGGCTCTACAAAAGTAATATCGTCACCTGTAGTTCTGAATCTGCAACAGATGCTCTTTCGGTGACACGTGCTGATTTATGTGCGATCAGAACAGTAAAATAATGCAGCTTTTTTTGGTGAAACTATATGTTATCACGCCACTTTATAGCCATGATAAAAATCTTGTATACAGTATACAAAAGCCGGTTGGCTGTCAAGGAAAAATCGGCTTAAGTCATTGGGTTACGGCAGTTACAGATAGACGGCATTACTGGTTTTTCTTACTGGAATAACGACGGGCCTCAACAGCTTCATCACGACTGAAATTTCGTGGTATGACAAATACCTGACCAGGCCAGAGACGCTTGGGATCGCGAATCTGGTCGCGATTAGCCCTGTAAATAAGGGGCCAGAGCGTTGAATCATTGTATATTTCAGCCCGTGCGGAAATCTGGGGCAGTGTTTCACCGCGGCGTACAGTATAGGAAGTCGGTAGTGACTGCGTAAGCTCTTTGTATTTTTTCTGAGCTGATTGATCAACATCTGGCGGCCGGCCTGACTGCTGCATTCTCAAGCGCATTTCGGCTTCCGCTGCAGCATGAAGCAACCGTTCTTCTTCCATTTTTGCAGCGAACTCTGCAGCACGTCGCTGTTTTTCAGCCTCCAGTCGTTTTACGTGCTGCAGAACCTCTGCCTGCAGCATCTCAGCCTTCTGAAATGCCAACTGGTAATACTCATCTGCAGCCGCATCATCTTCCCTGACGTGATAGAGCGCTTCACCATGCTCAAATGTTTCCAGCAGACTCCGGTATTCCTGGGGAAACAGCCCGGGGGCCTCACGGCGACCGAGGTCTTCAACCAGAGGTGCCACCTTGCTGCGCCAGGAAGGAACCGTTGTTGTACACGCCGTCAGAACTGCCCCAAGCAGCACTATGCAAACAGCCTGGCGACAAGCGGCAAACATGGTCAGCCCTGTTTTTCGGCCAGCCGGATACCCAGTTCACGAAGCTGCTTTGTGTCAACCGGCGAAGGAGCCTCGGACATCATACAAGTACCCTTCTGTGTTTTTGGGAACGCAATAACGTCCCGGATTGAATCACTTCCGGTCAGCAGCATTATCAAGCGATCCATACCAAACGCGATGCCACCATGGGGAGGTGTGCCAAATTCAAGTGCGTCAAGCAGAAAGCCGAACTTGCTGCGGGCATCCTCAACGGACATTCCCAACAGCTTGAACATCAGCGACTGAACATGCTCCTGATGGATTCTGATTGAACCGCCTCCGATCTCATTACCATTCAACACAAGGTCATATGCCTTGGCGCGACAGCGCCCGGGGTCAGACTCAATAAAATCAAGGTCCTCGTCCATTGGAGCGGTAAAGGGGTGATGCACCGCACACCAGCGTTTATCGTCCTCGTCCCACTCAAGTAACGGGAATTCCGTAATCCAGACAAAACGATAGTCATCCTTACTGGTGAGCTTGAGCAGGTTCGCCAGGTGGTTGCGCAGTTTGCCGAGCGAATCGTTGACGACCTTCGGCTTGTCGGCTACGAAAAACAGCAGATCGCCCTCTTCGGCACCAAAGGCACCGTTCATGACAGCAATTTCTTCAGCGGTAAAAAACTTGGCGATCGGAGAATGCCATTCACCATTTTCAATTTTGACGTAGGCCAGCCCTTTGGCACCGTAAATCTTGACGAATTCCGTAAGGTCATCGATTTCCTTGCGGGAAAACCGGGCACATCCCTTGGCGTTGATCCCCTTGATGATTCCCCCTTTTGAGGCAACATCAGCAAAAACCTTAAAACCGGAGGCTTTGACGATATCCGTCAGGTCGCACAATTCCATACCAAAGCGAAGGTCAGGATTATCGACACCAAAACGCCGGATCGCCTCAGCATAGGTGAGCCGTTCCACCGGCAACTGAACCGTAACACCCTTTGCCTCGGTAAAAATGCGGGCGATCAGCCCCTCCATAACCGTTATGATGTCCTCCTGGTCAATGAAAGACATCTCGCAGTCAATCTGGGTGAATTCCGGCTGGCGATCAGCGCGAAGATCTTCATCACGGAAACAGCGCACGACCTGAAAATAACGGTCAAAACCGGAAATCATAAGGATCTGCTTGAAAATCTGGGGCGACTGCGGCAGCGCATAAAAATGTCCCTGATTGATGCGGGACGGCACCAGGAAGTCACGTGCCCCTTCCGGAGTCGATTTGGTAAGAAATGGGGTTTCAAGCTCGATAAAACCGTTATCGGTCAGATATGAACGGGTCAACTGAGCAACCTTGGAGCGCAGGATAAGATTATACTGCAGCTGAGGGCGGCGAAGATCAAGGTACCGGTACTTCAGCCGGATGTTTTCATTGATATCACTGTGTTCATCCAGCATGAACGGAAGCGGCTTGGAGCGATTGAGCAGTTTGCATTCCAGCACCTGGATCTCAACCCCCCCGGTTTTCATGTTCGGGTTGACGGTCCCCTCCGGTCTCGGAATAACCGTTCCCCTGACCGCCAGCACAAATTCACTGCGTACAGATTCGGCAACAGCATGCCCGGACGGGTTGACTTCCGGATCAAACACAATCTGGGCTATCCCCTCCCGATCGCGCAAATCGATAAAAATGAGTCCGCCATGGTCGCGACGCCGCAGCGCCCATCCCATCAAAATGACCTCTCTGCCGATATCTTCTGTCCGCAGGTCTCCGCAGTAATGCGTCCGTTTCCAGTTCCCGAGAAAATCCATAGTATCCTCCAATCTTAATATGTCTGTCAGTTAATCAGTCTGCCGATATTACCGATCCGTGGCCTGAACTTTTCATGGTCCCACGACCAGTACTTGATAAACGCCAACCCCTTGATCTGATCGCGCCGGACAAACTTCCAGAACCGGCTGTCGTAAGAGCGATCACGGTTGTCGCCCATTACAAAGTACGAATTCGGCGGCACCGTAACCGGGCCGAACGTATCTCGCGGATTCATCTCCTTAGGGATAAGATCCTTCTCCTTATGCACTTCATGGGGGTTTTCATACAGTTTCCCATTGACGTAGACTTTTTTGTCCTTCCCCTCCACCACATCTCCGGGGGTACCGATCACGCGTTTGATAAAATCCTTGCTCGGATCCTCCGGATATTCAAAAACGATCACGTCGCCCCGACGCGGGTCACGAATCGTAAGAATCCGTGTATCGGTAAAAGGGATTTTAGTGCCGTACATAAACTTGCTGACCAGCAAATGGTCACCGATTGCCAGCGTATCTTCCATAGAGCCAGACGGAATTTTGAACGCCTGGACGAGAAACGTTCGAATTACCAACGCGAGTAATATCGCAATTGCGATGGACTCGGCATATTCGCGGATCAGCCCCTTCTTCTTGAACGGCTCCATTTTCACGGAATCGGATTCTGCCTGAGTTGAATTCTTCTGTTCTTCCATGCGGGTTCCTTTATATTGGTAGTCGGTTAGTCAACCTTCAGAATTGCCAAAAATGCTTCCTGCGGCAACTCCACGTTACCGACATTCTTCATCCGTTTTTTGCCCTCTTTCTGTTTCTCCAGCAACTTGCGCTTACGGGTAATATCCCCGCCGTAGCATTTTGCCAGAACATCCTTGCGCATCGCCTTGACCGTCTCACGGGCAATGATCTTGTTGCCTATGGCGGCCTGAATAGCCACCTCAAACATCTGCCGTGATATCAGCTCCTTCATCTTGGCAACCAGGTCCCGACCACGGAAGTACGCTTTTTCCCGGTGCAGAATAAGAGACAGTGCATCAACCACTTCTCCGTTTATCATGACATTCATGCGTACCAGATCACTGCGCCGGTATTCCAGATGTTCGTAATCCAGGGAAGCGTACCCTTTTGTGATTGACTTGAGGCGGTCATAAAAATCCAGAACAATTTCATTCAGCGGCAGTTCATAGATGATCATGACACGCGTCGGAGTCAGGTACTTAATCTCACGCTGAACACCCCGCTTGTCCTCGCAAAGCGCCAGCACGCCGCCGACATATTCATTGGGGACATGGACATGGGCAAGAATAAACGGCTCTTCCAGATACTCCGTACTTTGCAGCTCCGGCATCTGATTAGCACTCTGAATGGAATACACGTCGCCATTCATCTTATGCACCCGATAGACAACCGTCGGTGCGGTGGTGATCAGGTCGAGCCCGAATTCCCGCTCCAGCCGCTCCTGAATAATTTCCATGTGCAGAAGGCCAAGGAACCCGCAACGGAAACCGAAACCGAGCGCCAATGAGGTTTCCGGATCGAAGGAGAACGATGAATCGTTTAATTTAAGCTTGGACAGGGCGTCCCGCAGCTGTTCGTACTGGACGGTGTCAATCGGATACAAACCGGAGAACACCATCGGCTTGACCTCCTTAAACCCCTCCAGCGCGCGCTCACAGCGACGGTGCAGCAGTGTGACCGTATCACCGACCTTGGCATCCGCAACGTCCTTGATGCCGGCAATGACAAAACCGACCTCACCGGCAGCCAACTCCGCCACCTCGACCATCGAGGGGGCAAAAACGCCGACTTTAAGCGCCTCGAAGGAGTTGTTGGTCGACATCAGCTGAATCCTGTCGCCTTTTCTGAGCGTACCGTCAAAAATACGCACCAGAATAATGACCCCCTGATACTGATCGTACCAGGAATCAAACAGCAGTGCTTTGAGCGGCGCTCCCGAATCACCTTTCGGAGCCGGTATCTTTTTGACAATCTCCTCAAGGATTTCGTGGGTACCGATACCCTCCTTGGCACTTGCCAGCACGGCATCATGAGCATCAATACCGATGATGTCCTCAATCTCCTGTTTGACCCGTTCGGGGTCAGCTGCGGGCAGATCGATCTTGTTCAGTACCGGAAAGACCTCCAGATTGATGTCTAGAGCGAGATACACATTTGCCAGGGTCTGCGCTTCAACCCCCTGAGAGGCATCGACTACCAGCAGGCCACCTTCACAGGCGGCCAAAGAGCGCGACACTTCATAGGTAAAATCGACATGGCCGGGAGTATCAATAAGATTCAATACATAATCGTCACCAGCATCAGAGCGGTAATTGAGCCGAACGGTCTGGGCCTTAATGGTAATGCCCCGCTCCCGCTCCAGGTCCATTTTGTCAAGGAACTGATTCTGTTTCTCCCGATCTGAAACCGTACCGGTGTATTCAAGCAGGCGGTCTGCCAGGGTAGATTTACCATGGTCAATATGGGCAATAATGGAGAAATTTCGAATTCTGCTGATATTCATGGAATCCTTCGTCTACGGAAAATCGGACTGTGAAGGATAAATAAAGATGGCGGGAAAGTAAAGGGGAAAAGGGTTTGGGGCGGTCGCACTGGACGACGATATTCGCACTTGACAAGCGGCCGCAGAATGAGGCTTATTTTAGCAGTGCAACCTAACAAAATTGACAGCTCGCTTCCACAGGTTCTGACACAAAAAGGAACGACACGTATTTCACTCTCCAGACCACCTCATACACCGGAACCACTCCGGGATCACGACTACTGGATGCGGCAGGCAATCGCCGAAGCCGGCAAGGCACGGGCACGGAATGAAGTGCCGATCGGCTGTATTATTGTCCGCGACGGCAAAATCATAGCGCGCGGCCATAATCTCCGTGAAACAACACAGGATCCGGCCGGACATGCCGAACTGATTGCCATACGAAAAGCCGCCCGGAAACTTGGTTCCTGGCGGCTTCTTGACACGATCCTGTATGTTACTCTGGAACCCTGCATCATGTGTATGGGGGCTGTTCTACTGGCCCGTATTCCCACGGTGGTGTTCGGCTGTTATGACCCCAAGGGGGGAGCCGCCGGCTCGCTCTACAATCTTTCCGCTGATCCCCGCCTTAATCACCGCGTCGCGCTGCTGCCTCAAGTTCTTGAACAGGACTGTTCCCGGCTCCTGAGTGACTTCTTTGCTGAATTACGCAAGCGCAAGCGAAGTGGACGCCTTACCTGACCCTCCCCATCTTCTCGAACTCTTCAGGCGTGTTCACATTCAGAAATGATGCCGGCTGGCCGCCCAAGTCCCGTACCTCTCTGTAGGGCACCAGTCGGGTGCGCAATCTGGCCAGGATATCCTGAATCTTAAATTCTCCCTGTTGAATAGCACAGTCAAAGATATCCTGACAGTGTGATGCATAGAGCGCATGCAGTGGTTCCTGCCCCCCCTCACTGAACGGAATCACCGCATCCGCCGCCTCTGCACGACGGTCACACAAATACCGGATGATGGTCGGGTCAAGGAACGGCATATCACAGGCGGTTACGAATGTATGGGGCGTGCTGCTGTGGACCAGTGCCGAGTGCAGCCCGGCAAGCGAGCCGTGGCCGGGATAGATGTCCGGAACCTTGCGACAGGGGAGAAAGTCATACTCATGCGGCGAGTTGGTAACAACGATGATATCGTGGAACAGCTGTGCCAGTGTGCGGTAGGTACGGGAGATCATCGGGATACCGTCAACATCAAGCAGTGCTTTGTTCCGCCCCATACGCTGTGATGCCCCTCCGGCCAGAATAACCCCGGTCACCCCTTCTATTTTTGCCCGATCAGGAAAATCCTCTATCACCTCCGGATGACTGTACAGAGTGAATGATCCGCCCCGCACGTACCCTATCAGGCATATTCCGGCCTGACGGCAGAGCTTGATCGCCATATCCGTGGGAGATGTCCGTGAGGCAATAAGAGTGATGCCCATGAGTGACGCCTTGGCAACCATTTCTGCCGAGACTCTCCCGGAGGTCACCAATTCGGCTCCGGATATGTCGATTCCGGCAAAAAGGGCTTCACCGGCCATCCTGTCGAAGGTGTTGTGCCTGCCAAGATCTTCAGCGTACAAAATGACGCTGCCGTCACGCCCGATGGCCGCAGAATGAATACCGCCATGGGATTGATAGTGCGCAGCTTTTCTGGCTAACTCATTCATAAGCGAGAAGATCCGGACCGGAGATCGGCGCACCGGCGGCGGATTACCGGCACTGACCGCCGGGAGCGTGAACGTGATGCCGGTGCCGCAGCCCGAGGTCAGCACCGGCATCAGCCGTTCCGGCAGCTCCCCCTTGATTCTGATGTTTGCCGTGCCGAACTCCTGGCATACGGAGAACATTTCAAAATCATCCAGTGACGACACAAACCCCTGCAGGCGCAGGAAGCCGGCCACCAGAAAGCGTAGATCGTGGGGAGAGCAGACCAGGGTGGCAATCTCACGCCCGTTTACCACCAGCAGTAACGGAAACTCGTTGACCACGGCCGCAGATATTGCCTCCAGCGCATCATCGCGCCAGGCAAAACAAGTTTCAGTGTGGCTGTCAGTTTTCATACTCTCCGGCTCCGGTGATTAAAAAAAAGGGGGAAACGTAAGTCTCCCCCCTGACAAAACTAAGTTACGCCGCCCGCCCTATGAATCAGTCGGCCAGGCCAAACGATTCGTGCATGACGCGTACGGCCAGTTCGGTGTATTTTTCGTCAATAACTACCGAAATTTTGATCTCCGATGTAGAAATCATCTGGATATTGATGCCGTTCTGGGAGAGAGCACTAAACATCTGTGTTGCCACACCGGCGTGGCTCCGCATCCCGAGGCCGACGATTGATATTTTACTGATATTTTCATCGGAAAGGACCTGCTTGGCCTGAATTTCCCGGGCAACTTCGTTCGTGATCAGAAGCGCCTGCTTCAGATCAGCCTTGGTAAC
Organism: uncultured Geobacteraceae bacterium; assembly: GCA_903862245.1. Taxonomy (GTDB): domain Bacteria; phylum Desulfobacterota; class Desulfuromonadia; order Geobacterales; family Pseudopelobacteraceae; genus JACRCG01. The sequence continues at coordinate 54,310 of CAIOXL010000016.1, forward strand.
GGTAAAGGTGAAGTCGGTCATACCGCCATCGCTGACGTTCTGCACAATCATATCCACCGAGATAGCGGCATCTGACAGCGGTGTAAGGATTTTTGCGGCAATACCAGGTTTGTCGGGTACTCCCTTAACAGCAATTTTGGCCTCATTCTTGTCGTATGCTACCCCTGAAACGAGTATTCCTTCCATATCCTTATCCTCCCTGGTAACCATCGTACCGGTATTTTCATTAAGGCTTGAGCGGACGTGCACGTCCACGTTATATTTTTTGGCAAACTCTACCGACCGGATCTGCAGCACTTTGGCTCCCAGACTGGCAAGTTCAAGCATCTCGTCATAGGAGATTTTTTCAATTTTTCGCGCCTCTTTACACACATTTGGATCGGTAGTGTACACCCCGTCAACGTCAGTATAAATCTCGCAGACATCTGCCTTGAGCGCTGCTGCGATAGCAACTGCGGAGGTGTCGGAACCGCCGCGTCCCAGCGTTGTGACATTGCCGTCGGCATCAATACCCTGGAAACCGGCCAGAACGATAATAGTGCCCTCTTTGAGATCGGCACGGATATTCGTATCACCGATGCTCTCAATCCGGGCTTTCGTCGCGGTGGAGTCGGTAATGATCGGTACCTGCCACCCTTGATAGGATTTTGCCTTGTACCCCTGGGACTTCAGATACATGGACAGCAGCCCGATGGTCACCTGCTCGCCGGTTGCCACCAGTACATCATATTCGCGGCCGTCCGGTATTTCACACATTTCATTGGCAAGCGCAACCAGCTTGTTGGTTTCGCCCGACATGGCGGAAACAACAACAATCACGTCATTTCCGGCGTCATAGGTTTTGATGATGCGTTTGGCAACATTCTTAATGCGATCGGGTGAGCCGACCGAGGTGCCGCCGTACTTCTGTACTACTAGCGCCATACTGCTCTCCTTGGTGGAAAAATATTGAGGGCGGAATCCGAAGACTCAGCTCTATACCAGATATCCTGCCGTCGGGTCAAAGATTTTTTTGCTGCGGAGGTTCGCCGCCAGCAGTTCAAGAACGCCGTCCGACTGTCGCCCGGAGCTGGTTATGGTAATGGTGCGCAGGTCATCTCCCCCATGTTCGAACAGGAGTGTCAGTACATCGGGCGGCAGCAGTTCCGAAAGTCGCTCGGACCATTCAACCACACAGACCCCATCACCATAAAAAAACTCCTCGAAGCCAAGTTCGACGATGTCGTCATCGCCGGTCAGCCGGTAAAAATCAAAATGGTAGACCGGTGTGTCGCCCGGATAGCAATTCATGATGGCGTATGTCGGGCTTGCAACCAGGCCGCTGCTCTGGGGTGCCAGCGACGCCACGACTCCCCGGGTCAGACAGGTCTTCCCGCCGCCGAGGGTGCCACGCAGGGCCAGAAAGGCACCGGGCCGGAGCAGCGAACCGATGCAGGCTCCCAGCTCTTCCGTAGCACCTGCCGAGCCGGATGTGATCCGCAGCCCCGGCACTACCGGTTCATAGAGCGGATGATATCAATGCGCGACACCATGCCGACCAGTTTTTTGCCTTCAACAACCGGGAGTGCGTGCAGCTTTCTGCTGCTCATTATTTCTGCGGCGCTGCTGACAGTATCTGCGGGGCTGATGGTGACAATATCTCTGGATGCCAGTTCTGCAGCTGTTTGTGCGGTGATTTTATCCAGCTCCCGCTGCAGGGTGCCTTCACCACCAAGGGGAATAACCCAGTCAAAAAGCGAAATAACCGTCGGGATATGCAGCGGACGGTCCTGCTCGATCAGATCGGATGCGGTAACAATTCCGGTCAGGTTTCCGGCGTCATCAACGATCGGAAGGGTACCAAACCCCTTTTTTTCAAAAATTCCGGCCATTTCACGCACGGTGCTGGTCCCTTTTATCGAAACCACGGTACGGGTCATAATATCTGCAACAGTCAACATGGTAATTCTCCTTTTAACTTTTTGTACGCATAGGGAATCATTTCAAGAACATCGGTGGCGGTCATGCCGGCCTCCCCTTTCAGAGCCGCAACCATATCTGCGGCAAAGCCGTGGATGAACACGCCCAGACAGCAGGCATCCCAGGCTGAATACCCCTGCCCCGCAAGGGACGTTATAACTCCGGTCAGCACGTCACCCATGCCGCCGGAAGCCATCCCCGGATTGCCGCTGCCATTAATGGCCACAGCTCCCTCAGGAGAAGCAATAACAGTTCGAGCCCCCTTGAGAATCAGGAAGACTCCGTGGCTGCGGGCAAACTCCCGGGCGACTGAAATGCGGGACGCTTCCACATCGGCAACGGAGGTGCCCTGCAGGCGCGACATTTCACCCGGATGCGGCGTGAGAATCACCTGCCCGGACTTTTTCCGCTGCAATACGGAGATATCACCCGCCAGGGCGTTCAGGGCGTCTGCATCAAGCACCAACGGCACGGTGACAACCGCCACCACACCCTGCACAAAGGCATCTGTCCCTGGGCAGCGGCCAAGTCCGGGTCCAAGCGCCACGGCATCCTTGCCGGCCAGCAGCTGTACAACTGCCGGAAGCGAACTGTCGGTCAGATATCCCCTGCCTGAATCGGGCAACGGCGAGGTCATAGCCTCGGTGGTTTTGAGTTCAAGAATGCTATGGACACGTTCCGGCACCGCCACAGTCACCAGACCGGAGCCCGCCCTGACAGCACTATTCGCTGCCAGCGCCGCTGCGCCGGTTTTTCCGGTAGAGCCGGCCAGAATCAGACAATGGCCGAACTCCCCCTTATGGCCTTGACGATCACGCCGCCTCAGCAGGGGAGCCATCGTCGCCTCATCCAGAAACTCATACCCCGGTGCCGCTGCCATAAGTTCCTGTGGAATCCCGATATCAGCCACCACCAGACGGCCGGTGTACTCCGCCCCCGGATAAAGCATCTGGCCAAGCTTGGCCAGGGCAAAGGTAACGGTACTATGCGCCCTGACGGCCGCTCCCAACACCCGCCCGGTAGTGCCGTGAACTCCTGACGGAATATCAACCGCAACAATCGGCCGACCGGACCCGTTCATCAGTCCGATCGCTTCCAGGTGCACGCCACTGACATCACTGTTCAAACCGGTACCGAACAGGGCGTCCACAATCAGGTCCGTCTGGAAGATCTCCTCCCTGTACAGGGCGGTCAATCGCCCTTCGGCTGTGCAGCAGTGGACCTCCACCCCGGAAAGCAGTTCCAGATTCAGCGCGGCATCACCAGCGACCTGGGCACGCTCTGCCAGGAGTATCACGGTAACATGCCATCCCTTCAGGGCCAGCAGACGGGCAATAACAGAGCCATCACCGCCATTGTTACCCTTTCCTGCCATGATCGTACAGCGCCCGGTCGATCCGAACCCGGCGATAATTTCATCAGCACAACTCCGCCCGGCATTCTCCATCAGCAGCAGACCGGGGATAGCGCACTCTTTGATCGCCCGCCTGTCAAGTTCCTGCATGGTTTCTGCGGTAATGATCTTCATTTTGACTCCAGAACCACCAGCGCAACAGCATTGCCCCCGTCATGGGATAACGACAGATGTAGGCGTACCAGTTCATGTGCCTGAAACCGCTCGGCGGCCTTACCGTAAAGCAGCAGATCCGGTTTGCCCAGATCGTTATTCGACACCTCCATATCCTGCCACGAAATGCCATCCCGCAAACCGCTGCCGAGCGCCTTTAAAAAAGCCTCCTTCGCAGCAAAACGCGCGGCCAGACAGGATGCAGCGTCTTTCCGGCTCCCGCACCGGGAACGCTCATCCGGCGTAAAGAGGCGCTCGATCAGGGCCGTATTGCCGGCATCAAGAAAACGTTGAAAACGCTCCACTGCCACGATGTCAGTGCCGATGCCGAAGATCATGCGTACTTGAGCAGTTCAACCATATCGCGCACCGCACGGTCCAGACCGACCAGCATGGCGCGGGCGATGATGGAGTGACCGATATTATACTCCTCAATCCCCCCCAGTGAGGTGATTGCCTTGATGTTCGTGTAATTGAGCCCATGACCGGCGTTCACCCCGATCCCGACCTTGCGCGCCAGCTTGATCGCCGTATCGATGTTTTCAAGCTCGTGCTGCTGTTCACCCCAGTCTGCCGCGTCGGCATAGGCACCGGTGTGAATCTCGATATAATCGGTACCGGTTTTTTTCGCCGCCTTGATCTGTTCCTGATTGGGGTCAACAAAAAGGCTGACAATGATGCCGCCGTCCTTGAGCCGTTTGACCGTATCGGCAAGCTGCTTGGTATTGACAATGACGTCAAGCCCCCCCTCGGTTGTCAGCTCCTGACGTTTTTCCGGTACCAGTGTTACCTGCTCCGGCTTGACGGTGAGCGCTATCCGCACCATCTCCTGGGTGGCGGCCATCTCAAGGTTAAGCTTGGTCTTTACGGTGCGCCGGAGGATTTCCAGATCGCGGTCCTGAATGTGGCGCCGGTCCTCACGCAGGTGGATTGTTATTCCTTCGGCACCGGCCATCTCACCGATGGCAGCGGCGGTCACCGGGTCAGGTTCAGTCCCGCCCCGCGCCTGGCGGACAGTTGCAATATGATCAACATTAAGTCCCAGCTTTGCCATCACTTCTCTCCAATATGTTTTTTTACCAGATCGCAGATTTCGTTGGCCCAGGTCGTAATCTCGTACTTGTCCTGCCCTTCGATCATGACCCGTAAAAGCGGCTCTGTGCCGGAATAGCGGATCAGCACCCGTCCCTCATTGCCCAGCTTTGCTTCGACTTCCAGAATCTTGGCGGCGATCTCCGGCACAGAACGGATATCGCGTTTTTCCCTCACCCGGGCATTGACGAGGACCTGCGGCAGTGGAATCATGATCTCGGCCAGTTCGGAGAGCGGCTTGTCTTCGCGCCGCATAACGGCCAGAAGCTGAAGCGCCGAAAGAATTCCGTCCCCGGTCGTATTGTAGTCCAAAAATATCATATGGCCGGACTGTTCACCCCCCAGATTATACCCCCCCGCGCGCATCGCCTCGACCACGTACCGGTCACCCACATCGGTCTTGATGATTTTACCGCCGCACTTACGCAGTGCAATATCAAGCCCCATGTTACTCATAACCGTCGCCACAAGCGTCTTCTTCCTGAGCAGTTTGCGTTTCAGCATATCGCTGGCGCAGATGGCCATAATATGGTCGCCGTCAACTTCGTTGCCGAATTCGTCGCATACGATGACACGGTCGGCATCGCCGTCCAGTGCAATGCCGATGTCGGCCCGGTGCAGCTTGACCGCCTCACTGATGACGGAGGGACAGGTCGAACCGCACCCGGCATTGATATTGGTGCCGTTCGGCTTGACCCCGTACGGAATGACTTCCGCCCCCAGTTCTTCGAATACGGCGGGGGCAACCTTGTAGGCGGCGCCATTGGCACAGTCCAGGACGATTTTCAGGCCGGAAAGGTCCATCTCCTGGGGAAAGGTGTTCTTGAGAAAAACAATATAGCGGCCAGCGGCATCTTCAATACGGTACGCCTTACCGACTTCCGTCGCCGTCGGCCGAAGGGCATCAATTTTTTTTGATTCGATAAGTTTCTCGATTTTCAGTTCCAGTTCATCCGGCAGCTTGAAACCATCGGCTGAGAAGAATTTTATGCCGTTGTCCTGAAACGCATTGTGCGAGGCGGAGATGACCACACCGGCATCGGCACGCATGGATGACGTAATGTTGGCAATGCCCGGAGTCGGCAGCGGACCGACCTGCAGAACATCCACCCCCATGGAACAGATGCCCGCAACCAGGGCATTTTCCAGCATATAGCCAGACAGGCGGGTATCTTTTCCGATCACGATACGGTGACGGCGCTTTCTCCCCCCCTTGAAAATATAGGCTGCCGCCCGACCCAACTGCATCGCCATTTCCGTCGTCATGGGATGGACATTGGCAACACCGCGAACGCCGTCAGTTCCGAATAGTTTTTTCATACTCAGTGGTCTCCTCTGGATACAAAGTCAGTGTTCCGGTGTGGTGATACCCCTGGGGGCGCGCCGCCCTTCGATCGCCTTGCGGGAAAGACGGCGAATTTCTGCCGGATCAGCGTCATAGGTGATTTTTCCTTCGTGAACGATTGAAATCTTCCCGGTTTCCTCCGACACAACCAGAACCAGAACATCGGTCTGTTCTGATATGCCGAGCGCGGCACGGTGGCGGGTGCCAAAGCTCTTGGCAATGTCCGGGTTCTGTGAAAGGGGCAGGATGCAGCCGGCGGAGATAATCTTGTCCCGCTGGATAATAACCGCTCCGTCATGGATCGGTGAATAGGGGAGAAAAATAGAGGTGAGCAGTTCGCTGGTCACCTTGGCATCAATATCGGTGCCGACCTGAACCAGGTGATCAATGGACATCTGGCGGATGATGACAATGAGGGCGCCGATCCTTCGTTCGGCAAGTTCATACAGCCCTTTGGACAGCTCATCAACGGTTGACGTCAGGTCAAGACCGGCACTGTCACCCGGATGGTGACGCTTCCAGAAGGAGAAAAGAGCCCGTTTTATATCACTTTGAAAGATGACTGCCGCAATAACCGGTAGAGAGGAAAGGAGCAGGTGGAAAAAGGAAGAGGTGGAGGAAAGACCGAATGAGCCTGTACCAAACTCCGCCAGATACAGTGCGGTAGTAAGTGCAAGGAGACGGAGAGCAGCTTCTTTTTTGAGAATCAGCGAACAGCCGTAGACGAGAGCGACAACAAGAAGCCTGTCAAACAGGGCAAGCAGGGTAACACTGTCGAAAACTGGAGCCATACTTCCCCTTTGAAATTGGTGTTCAGCTGCATTCAGCTTTGCATAACAGCATGCGCCATATCGGCCACATCACGCATCGCCCGGACATCATGCACACGGAGGATGGACGCGCCATGGGAGACAGAAAGGGCAACAGCTGCGGCTGTTCCGAAGAGGCGGTCATCGGTCTGTTCCCGTCCCAGAACCGTACCGATGAATGACTTGCGGGACGGCCCGATCATAACCGGCAGACCGAAACCGGATAACTCCGCCAGACGCCGCACCAGTTCCAAATTACCTGACGCGCTCTTGCCGAAGCCGATACCCGGGTCAAGGGCGATGCAGGAATCAGCGACACCGGCTTCCCGTGCCCGCTCCAGCGAGCTGTTCAGACCGGCTGTTATGTCAGCCATCAGGTCATCATACCCGGTATCCTGCTGCATATTCTCCGGTCTGCCCCTGGTGTGCATCAGCACAACACCGGCTCCGCTCTCTGCTGCCAATCCGGCCATGTGCGGATCAAAATTACAGCCGCTGATATCGTTTATGATTTCCGCACCCGCCGCAAGAGCCCGCGCGGCAACGGCACTTTTCCAGGTATCAACAGAGATGGCACACGACAGGGTTCCGGCAAGCCGTTCAATAACCGGCATGATACGCCTCAGTTCCTCATCGGCCGGCACTGCGGCTGCACCGGGGCGGGTACTTTCACCGCCGATATCAATGATGTCCGCGCCTTCCGACTCCATCTGCAGCGCCTTTTCACACGCCCGGTCCGGGTCGCTGCAGCGCCCGCCATCGGAAAACGAATCCGGGGTGAGGTTCAGAATCCCCATAATCAACGGGCGCCGAAGCGACAGCAGGCGCCGTGATGTTTTCCACCCGGAAGGGACTGAGTCAGCCCGCGCCAGCAGCAGCTGGAGCTCACCGGCCAGTTCCGGCAACCCGAACGGTTGCGCTTTGAGCTTCCGGCAGAGCCGTGCCAGCTGTTTTGCCGTGCCGATCAAAATACAATCGGTCCGGTCAATGCTGCAGGCAACGGTACCTCTGGCGACGGCGGCATCCCCCCCCAGAGAAAGCATCTCCTGTTTGAGAATATTGGCCTGCCGGCATTCCAGCCGGGACAGGGCAACGCAGAGCGTCGCCATCTTGGAAGACATCTCAACGATGCCGCAGCGGTCGACCCCGATACGTTCCAGTTCACGCTCGGCATGGCCGGGCGTGGCAACTGAAAGTAACCGGGGGGCAAAGCGTGCCATGATTACGCTTGTATGTCGGTGTCTGCCGCTGCCGGTTCAACCGGTTGCGACACAGCCGGTTCCGGAGTGACCAGCGAGCCAGAGGCGATAATTTCATCAACCTGGTCACCGGTCAGATTTTCTTTCTCGATCAGACACTCGGAAAGGTTGTGGAGCGTCGTGACATTGTCGCGCAGCAGACCGAGGGCGCGCTCATAGGATTCATCAACGATGCGTTTGATTTCGTCATCAATGTGCTCGGCGGTCTTTTCACTGAAATTTTTGTGCATGGCCATCTCGCGGCCAAGGAAAATTGATTCGTCTTTCTTGCCGAACGACAGCGGCCCCATTTTGTCGCTCATACCCCATTCACAGACCATCTTGCGGGCCATATCCGTAGCGCGCTCGATATCGTTGCCGGCTCCGGTGGTAAAGGTACTGAAAATCAGATTTTCTGCGGCCCGTCCCCCCATGAGGACAGCAATACGTGCCAGCAGGGATTCGCGCGAATAGCTGTGTTTGTCTTCGATCGGAAGCTGCATGGTAACGCCAAGCGCCCTGCCACGGGGAATAATGGACACCTTGTGAATCGGGTCGGTGCCGGGAATCATCTTGGCCACCAGGGTATGTCCCGCTTCATGGTAGGCGGTACTCTTTTTCTCCTCATCGGAGATCACCATGCTGCGACGTTCAACACCCATCAGCACCTTGTCCTTGGCGCTGTCAAAGTCACTCGGTTCGGCAACGGTTTTATTCAGGCGCGCTGCCAGCAGGGCCGCTTCATTAACCAGGTTGGCCAGGTCGGCGCCGGAGAAACCGGGCGTACCACGGGCGATCAGCGCCAGATCAACCTCAGGTGACAGCGGTACCTTTTTGGAGTGAACCTTCAGAATCATTTCGCGCCCCTTGACATCAGGACGGGGGACGACTACCTGGCGGTCAAAACGGCCCGGGCGGAGCAGTGCCGGATCAAGAACGTCAGGGCGGTTTGTTGCGGCGATCAGGATAACCCCTTCATTGGATTCAAAACCATCCATCTCCACCAGCAACTGGTTGAGGGTCTGCTCCCGCTCATCATGCCCTCCTCCCATGCCGGCACCACGGTGACGGCCGACCGCATCGATTTCATCAATGAAAATGATGCATGGCGCGCTCTTTTTCCCCTGCAGAAACAGGTCGCGCACCCGGCTGGCACCAACACCGACAAACATCTCCACAAAATCTGATCCGGAGATGGAAAAGAACGGCACGCCCGCTTCACCGGCAACAGCACGGGCAAGAAGCGTTTTTCCGGTTCCCGGAGGTCCCACCAGCAGCACCCCTTTGGGAATTTTCCCCCCCAGTGCCGTGAACTTCTTCGGCTCTTTCAGAAAGGCGATAATCTCTTCCAGCTCTTCCTTGGCTTCTTCAATACCGGCAACATCTTCAAAGGTGATCTTCCCCTGAGACTCGGTCAAAAGCTTGGCGCGGCTCTTGCCGAAAGACATGGCCTTCCCGCCCCCCATCTGCATTTGCCGCATGAAGAAGATCCAGACGCCGACGAGCAGAATCAGCGGGAACCAGGAAATAAATATGGAAAACCAGGAGAACTTTTCTTCTTCCGGTTTGGCATTGATGGCAACCTTTTTCTCCAGCAGTTTCTTCGTCAGATCAGCGTCGGAATACGGCTTATAGGTATGAAACTCCTTGCCGTCCTTACCGTCGAATTTCCCGGAAATATCGTTCCCCTGAATAACCACCGCAGTGATTTTTCCCGAGTCGATCTGAGTCATGAAGTCACTGAAGTTCAACTTTTCAGCAGTTGTGCGCGGCTTGTTGAACATGTTGAAAAGCAGGATCATCATCAGGCTGATAACCAGCCAGAGAGAGAGATTCTTGTAAAACTGGTTCAAAGTAAACCCCCGAGTAAAAATGTATATCTGGTGTCGTTAAAAATTTCGTAAAACTAGCATACTGACTGGTGGTTGACAAGCGCAAACAGAAGAAAACTGGGCTTGCAGACGAAACTCACCTCCCGGAATGACGCTGCAGATAATCCGTACAGCCCCATCCAGAACAGGGGAGATGGCAGGGTCGGAGCGGCACGACCGGTGGCTCGTTTCTGATTCGCCTCACCCGTGCCAGACCACTTGAATCGCACGGTTCACCGCGGTGTCAGTCCGGCACAACTCGGAAACAGATACGCCGACGATCCAGAGCAGATCGTTTCCGCAAAATAGAAGCGGAATTCTCGTGCGCTCTGAAGCCGGAATTTTCCGGTCGATAAACACGTCCTTCACCTTTTTCCGGCCGCTCATGCCGAATGGAGTAATGCGATCGCCCGGACGGAACGTGCGGATCAACCAGGGAAAGGGAGCTGACTCAGAATTGACGAATGCCGTGCAGGAACCGGCGGTACGCACCCCGGCATCCGCGACAGCAACCGTAAGGCTTCTGCCATCCGGCAGCAGGTAATTGCCCGGCCCTGTAATGATCAGCTCGAAATCCTGTTCACCAGCTATTTTATCGCTTTTCAGCAGCAGCAGACGGTCATACTCCCGCACCGCCGTAACCTGCTGCGGTAAAGACAGGCGGGCATTGGGACGATCGGAATCAAGCATGCTGCACAGGGCATCAATATGGGACAGGCCGACCTCCGCCAGGCTGCCGGTCAACCGCCGGAAAGCATGACGTAGAACTTTGCGCCGCAGGGACAGGGGCAGAGTGCGGAACTGTGGGATGTGACAACTCCCCCTTCCCTCCTCCATGCGCCAGAATTCAGCAAACGACTGTTCTGTCAGCTCTTCAAGAAGAGCGGCATCCTCCCTGATAATTGACGCAGTTGCCGCAAGAGATGCCCGAATGGCCGGATTATACTCTTCCAGAAGCGGCAGCAGCTGATGACGGATACGGTTTCGCAGGTAGAGAGTGTCGCAGTTGCTGGCATCCTCGCGCCACCCCAGACCGCGACTGCGGAGATACTGTTCCAGCTCGGCGCGGGAAACCTCCAGCAGCGGGCGCACATAGCCCCGGTCATTGCGATATGCCATGCCCGACAGACCGGTCATGCCCGATCCGCGCAGGAGACGCATGAGGACCGTTTCAGCCTGATCGTCGGCATGATGACCAAGTGCCACGGCAGCCGCCCCGTAGCTGGTGCGCAACCCATCCATAAATTCTATCCTGGCCTTTCGCCCCGCATCCTCCAGATTCAGACGAAGTTCTGTCGCCATCCCCCTGACATCAACGCGCCTGACCTCGAACGGGAGGCCGTAGCGGGATGCCAGCTCCCGGCAGAATTCCTGATCGGCGTCGGATTCAGCCCCGCGCAGGGTGTGATTCAGGTGGGCCACGATCAGGTGGAGGTTGTAGCCGGGCAGTTGGGAGAGAAGGTCCAGCAATGCCGATGAGTCCGCCCCGCCGGAGAGCGCCACCACCAGCGTATCACCAGGCCGGAAGAGCCCCTGCCGGCGGATGCTTTGTTCTACGCGGGAAACGAGTGCGGTATCAGGGAAGATCATGGATCTGCTGTCGGGAGGTGAAGTACGGAATATGGTGGCAGCCGACGGGAGTCACTGCTTTGAACCGAACAACAGGTTAAGAATAAAGCTGAACAGACTGAAGAACAGCGCGGCGAAAAACGCAGCGCCAAAACCGGTAACATGGAATCCGGGGACCAGCTGAGCTGCGGTATAGAACATCAGCCCGTTGATAACCAGCGTGAACAGGCCGAGCGTAAGCAGGGTAACCGGCAGGGTCAGGAGAATAATGATCGGGCGCAGGAACGCGTTCAGCAGGGCGATGACCAGCGTCGCCAGCAGCAGGTCATGAAAGTGGTCGAAATGAATGCCGGGGAGCAGCCTCATAACGAAAAAAAGGGATAAGGAATTAAGCGCCCATTTGAGGGCAAGTCCGGTCATGGTCTCTCCACTTTACAGCCAGCGTTTTTTTCTGAAAAAAGCCACCATCAGCAGTGACA
>CAIOXL010000017.1 GCA_903862245.1 uncultured Geobacteraceae bacterium
GAACTTTCATATATTCTTCGCATGGTTACATACAATTGTTCAACTATTTTCGTTCCGGCAGGTAATTGTTGCACAACATTTACCTGGTGCGAACGTATCCGTAACATTTCTCGTATATTCTTTCGATCTGGAAATCCCTGTCAAGGAGACACCCTTTGGAAAAGAGACATGCAGTTCGCTACACCGCTGCACGGCTGCCGGCTGAAATGACAACTGCCGTTCTGGTCTTGTCCGACGCGACGACAATCGAATCGACCGTGGATAATATCAGTTCACTCGGCATCAAGGTAAAAGTGGCGGTCGCCGATGCCGGTCCAGCCATTCCGGGTCGAAACGATATCGTTATCGTCAGACTGACATCCGAGCAAATAGAATTTTCCGGGATGTGTATTTGGTCAGCAACTCCGGAACCGTCGATGTTTGACCTCTGTTTCTATTTCTATCACCCTCACGAACAAAACTGCCTGTATAAGCTCTTGAACAGCGGGGTATCGCCTCAACAGAGCGACCAGGAACTCAATGGAGTCTTTAAGAGCGGAATTACGGCGAAACGGTTTGTTAGCCATGAATGGGAGGAATTGGTTGATATCATGTGTCATTCCGAAAATCCGGAACTGCGCATAATCGGCGCACGGGAAAGGGAAAGTATTAAAGAATAGCCTGCTTCACGCTGGGGCAAAACAATATGCGGAGCGATAACAAGATCAAGCATAATACAACCAGAGGAGATATGCCATGTACATTGCCAGAGACAAGAATGACGACCTGTACCTCTTTAACGAACAGCCGAATCGGGGAAGCGAATGCTGGTGGGCTCCTTCGGGGATAGACGGTACCTATCTTCGTCTTGACAAAAAGCAGTATCCGGAAATTACCTGGGATTCGGAACCGATATGGGTGCAAATATCACCGGTCTGAATTACATGAATTCAAAATGAGAAGGCGCACCTTTTATCGTTGCGCCTTCTCGGTTTCTCTCAGAAATGTGAGACGATTTTAGAAAGAGAGCAGCCGTTTGGTAATTCCCGGCACTGCCATGTCGATGGTCATGACGATGGTCAGCAGAATCATGATGACAACGGTGAGCCAGGCGATGATGTTGAATGCCGGGCCGTTGACAAAATCGCCCATCAGTTTTTTGTCGTTGATCAATACGATCATGAACATCAGGACGAATGGCAACACAGCTCCGTTGACAACCTGCGAGATGAACATGATTCCCATCAGTGGTGCATTTGGAATCAGAATCAGGCCGGCGCTGATGATAATGATAATCGTGAACAGCCAGAAGAATTGCGGAGCCTGCTCGAAATCCTTGTCAACTCCCGATTCCCATCCCATACCTTCACAGATGTAGTAGGCCGTGGATAACGGCAGGATGCAGGCGGCAAAGAGCGAGGCGTTGAACAGCCCGAAGGCGAACAGCACCGAGGCATGCTGTCCGACCAGCGGCTTCAACGCCAATGCCGCATCGGCAGCGGTTTCGATCTTCAACCCGTGGAGGTTGATGGTGGCAGCGCAGGCAACCATCATGAAGAAGGCGACCACGATGGCCATGATGCAGCCGAAGATGACATCAATCCGGGAAAAATTGTATTGATCGGCGGTTATCCCTTTTTCAACGACTGCCGCCTGCTGATAGAATTGCATCCAGGGGGCGATGGTCGTGCCGACGATACCGATCAGGGTCATGAGGTAGGCGCTGTCGGTTTTGAACGTGGGGGTAATGGTCGCTTTCAGAACGACCGGCCAGTTCGGCCCGGCCATAAAGGCGGCTATCGGATAGGCAATATAGACCAGGCACGCCACCAGGAATACCTTTTCCACGACCTTGTAGGAACCCTTGACGATCAACAGCCAGACCAGCACGGCACAGATCGGCACGGAAATGTATTTGCTGACGCCGAAGATCTCAAGGCTGGCGGCGATACCGGCGAACTCGGATATGGAATTGCCCATATTGGTCAACAACAGGGCGATCATGACGTAGAAGGTGACCTTGACGCCGAAAGATTCGCGGATCAGGTCCGACAAACCTTTGCCGGTGACGGCCCCCATGCGGGCGCACATCTCCTGGATCACAACCAGTGCGATGGTGGTCGGTATCATCATCCAGAGTATGGAGTACCCGTAGTTGGCTGCGGCCAGCGAATAGGTAGTGATGCCGCCGGCGTCGTTATCCACGTTGGCGGTAATGATGCCCGGACCGAGGATAGCCAGGAAAATCATGACATTCCGGGGGCTGAAGCTCTTGAGCGGTTTCAGGAATCTGTAGGAGGAAATGCTGTTGAACATTTGTGTTTTTGTCCTGTTAGCGGCGTAGCTTGAGCATACGCGGTAGATAATGTTCCAGTATATCGTCAACCGTAACGATCCCGGCCATGAGCTCGTCTTCATCCAGAACCGGCAGCGCAATCAGGTTGTACTTGGTCAGGATTTCAAGCACTTCGATCAGTTCATCATTAACAGAGACGCTCTTGATGTTTTCAACCATGATATCGCTGATGTGACTTTCGGCTGGAGCCATAAGCAGCTCTTTGAGGGAGACAACTCCTTCAAGTCGATCCTCGGCGGTAACGATGTAGCCATAGTAGACCGTTTCCACATCTTTGGCGGTTTCCCTGACCTGTTCCAGAGCAGCGCCGACGGTAATATCGGGTGACAGCCTGAAGTAGTCGGTATTCATGAAACCGCCGGCAGTATCATCCTCTTGCTCCAGCAGCTCCTGGATCTCCTCGGCGTCTTCCTGATCCATCTTGTCGAGCAGTTCCTTGGCCTTGTCCTCATGGAGGTCAGAAAGAATGTCGGCGGCTTCGTCAGGTTCCATTTCCTCCAGAATATCGCTCAGTTGTTCGGCATCAAGCTGGCTGACAACGATGTTGCGCATGTCGGCTTCCAATTCGTAAAGGGCATCGCCGGTGGTTTCCGGGTCGATCGAGTCCAGGACGGTACGGATGTTGCGGATCGGAATATTCTCAATGATATCCGCAAGGTCGGCAGGGTGGATCTCATTCATTTGTCCGCGCGCAATATTGAGTGCCAGCCGGGATGAATGCGGTTCCAGCGGCTGGACGTATTCCCAGCTGATTTCGGTGGTCGGAATGTCGCGTTTCAGTATCCGGGCCACCTGCTCGCCGAATTTCATGTACCCGAGGCGGCGCAGCAGGCCGCGAAAACCGATATCCACGGTAAATATACAGAGCTTGTCATTGAATCTTCCCAGTTTGATATCGTTGACCCGCACAACCTTTGCGCCATCGACATCGACGATCTGTTTGTCCAGCAGCCCCCGTATGACCAGAATCTCGCCGTCGCATGGATCGTATTTCTTAAGTCCGGGAGGATTGATTCCGACCGAGGAAATCACAACATGGGTGAACAGGGCGACTTCAGACCAGGGCAGGGATTTGAGCCGCTTACCGGATCGGAAAACAATGTGTGAAACCTCGGGAAATACCTCGCCCGGAACCATGATCAGATCACGTAGCACGCCAAGATCTTCACCCTTGCTGTTGATGACTGATTTTCCCAGCACTTCGCTGAGGTATATTTCGTTGAATTCTTTTGTCATGTCATGTCCTGGCATGTTTCCCCATGCCGTGTGCAAATGAATCGTCCATCTCTGTTGACTACAGGAACCACCGGGGAGAAGCAAGTCAAAACATGCATTTTATCAAGATGTTACATTGCTGAAATATGATTGTGACATTCCAGGTATCAGGAAGAGGGCACCCGTTCCTTTAAAAAAACAGACTTTCCAACCCCAATGTCCGCCGCATGTCCCACAGATTCATGAACAGGGCGTCGAATCGTTCGTGTCGCACCTGCTCTTCCTCGCGTTCCCAGAAAAAGAGCTCCGCTGCCGGATACAGGTAGCCGAACGGATAGGCGGTCATGCTGGAGCGCTGCCGGGCAATGTGATCCACCGGATACCGGTAGATTCCTTCCTGGATGTGTACCAGGGACAAGGCTTGTTGACGCACCAGACGCGCCTTGGCAAGTAACGGTTCCGAAGCGCGTGTATGATCGATGTTGCCGGCATGTTCTCCCCGTTTGGCCAGCAGGGCTCTCAAGGTCAGAGCCCGATGTCTGGCTCGCAGAGCGGTCACCGTGAGGCCGCGTTCAAGTTCTTTCAGTAAATGGCACTGCCTCCCGCCGATTTTGTTTTCCTGCTGAAGATAATCAATCCTTTTTTTCAGGCAATCCGCAAGCTCACCCATGTGTACTGCATACTCTTCAAGATCTGCCACAGGTTTGGACACCAAACGTAATGCTTCTGCTGGGGAGGCGTTGCTTAACAACCAGTCATAGCGGAACTCCGGCTCCGGTTGAAACGGTTTGTTAAATGGAGGCGGCAGCTCCGAAAATGGAGTCAGGGCCGACATGAAGCGCAATAGTTCCTTATCCTTCATAGAGTGATTCTGCAATGCCAGAGCCTGTTTCATCAGCGTTTGCAGTTTCCGGTCGCCACTCAGTTCCGCCATTTGCGACAAAGGTGACGTTTGACGTTTTCTGCCGTTATCCGTCAGTGTCCAGGACCAGCGGGCGATACTCCAGTCAACCAGCCAGTACCCCCATTCCCAGCCGGAAGAAAAGGTGAGGTGACCGCTTACCCCGAGTTTCGCCATGGTCTCCATATCGCTCCAGCGGGCGTCCAGATATGGCAGAAGCAACAGCGGCACCGAAGAATCGAAACCAACCCAGTAAGAGGATTCTGGCCAGTACCAGGTCTCGCGGCGTTTGCTCTCGGCCTTTGCCGCTTCAAACATGAAGCGCTGATTCTGGTTGCCGTACACCGGCGCATTAGCTTCCGTCGCCGAATAGCACATGACGGTATGGATCATGATGCCGCTATTGGGGAGTTTGGGGCGTCGCACCTTTGCCCCGCCATTTGAGCAGATGACATGGGTGGCGTACATCAGGCGCGCTCCGTAACGCTTTTCCACCTGCTGTTCAATATGCATCTGCACGTCAGGCAGCAGCTTATCCAGAAAGGGGAGGTGCTCACCCAGGGTAACGTCAAGGCTGAGATAATCCCATGGCGCCTGGAAAAGCCAGGCCAGCGTATTGTC